>NZ_MUFK01000099.1:0-1045 GCF_001996085.1 Salinivibrio sp. PR5 | reverse complement strand
GCAATGGCGCTATCGAGGAATTTATAAAAATATTTTGCGATAAGCCAAAACAATATCAAATAGTCGTCCGCTCAACTAAAGATGTTGAACTCTATAAAGATTCTTTGGAAAAATTTGACATAAAATTGGTGAATGACCTACACGACTTAGATATGGACTATAGTAAACATAAGTTTTTAAAGAGCGAAAATGAAGTTTACATATGCGTTTCGGGTATAAAGGCTCGAGACAATTTTTCCGCCAAAAATATCACTGAAGATACTTTAGAGATGTTGAGCACGATATTTGGTCTATTTCACCACAAGCAGCAACTAAATTGGACTACAGATTGTTTGATTTGGAATGAGACAGATAATGAAGTGAGCAGATCTCGTATCCGAACAAATGCGATGCATAAATGTATTGACCAAAAGCCATCTAGAGCCGCGATAAAAGCGAATAGATTTCTGTCAGAATTTGGGTTAGAGAAAAATTCATTTAGAGTGTTTACTAGGGCAGCGGAGCTTCACTCTCTTGCCTTAAAAAGTGATTCCAATGAGAATCAGATGCTAAACCTATGGATTGCTCTCGAATCAATTATTCCAGCACCTCATGACCAAAATATATCGAACATAGAGCATATTGTTCAGAGTACGATTCCTTTCTTAAATTTAGGCTACTATCAGAGGTTAGTTGCCCGCTTGACAAGTGATCTTTTTAACTGGAATCGTAACCAGATAAAGAAAGTTATAAAGGATATCGAAGGGGGTAATCAGGTAATAAAGGTAGCTAAACTTTTATCCTTAGAAGAATATTCAGATAAGCGACAGGAGCTGAAAAACTCTTTTAAAGATTTTCACCTACTACATGACCGTTTCGAGTATTTAGAGTTTGTCTATGCGGACCCAAAGAATATGCTTAAAGGTCTAAAAAACCATACTACCAGAGTGGGCTGGCAAATTAGAAGGATCTATCGTGCTCGTAACATGATCGTTCATAGTGGTATGACCCCGAGTTATATTGAACTTCTAATTGAAAATGTGCATGACTATTTAGACCATATAAT
>NZ_MUFK01000098.1:0-1095 GCF_001996085.1 Salinivibrio sp. PR5 | reverse complement strand
ATATAGAGTATTAGATATTGTACATTGTGGTGAAGTTGAGGATGAAGAAGGAGATATATATGTACTGAGGGGGGTAGTGATTGCTAAACTTGCAAGCCAGTCGGATATGACCGCTCTTCTTAATAAGTTTAATGTTTCTCATCGTAAGCTTCCGGATAACAAGTTTTCAATTGGATTCAATGTTGCTGATCTAAAATATCAACTAGATGCTCTTCAAGTTCAGGTAGGTAAAGATACGATTAGCCTTTCAGAATTAAGGCAAAAAATCGTATAACAATAAAATTTAATGGTGATTCACAACGTTAGGCACTATCACTTCAAGCAATTTTAGTGTTTATGGCACAATGCTTTAGGCAGGTGGTTAGCATTGTTCACACCTTAATTTGGCGTTAGCTGTAAACTCGGGAATCGAAATGAACGATTACTTAGAAAAGTCTGGAAGAGCTATGTTGGCAGCCTGTCTCACTTATTATAGTGCTAGATCCGCTGAAAAAATGGCGGATTGGCATTGTGTGGGGGAAGACAATGAAGCATGGAAAGGAGGGCCATACTTATCAGCAGGAGCAAACCAGAAGCAAATTGATCGAAGCCATTCTTATTGCTTTAAAACAAGTCGTGAGTTTGGGGTTGTTGCTGGAATTGTAATGGGGTCGAATCCTGAGAGGTCTGAGAATGGCGGGGTTAAAACACCACTCCCGTCCAAAGATATGAATGGATCTAGGGTTGAACCAGTTATATCAAAGTTGGCGATAATCGAGCAGTTTGAGTTGTTTAAAGAGTTTTTAATAACATTTGATGGTCCTTGTAACATAAAAAGGTGTAGTGCTTGGGAAGGCCGAGTCGAAAAAACTGTTCTTGATACAGTGAGGAAGCTCACTAATAGAAGAAATGAGCTTACTCATGATTTTGATCATAAGCTCCCTTCGATGAAAGAGGCTATGGAATATTTCTATTGCTTGCGCCAGATTTCTCTAAATCTATACGAAGCTGATTAACTAATAACAGCAGCTAAAAAATCCATTAAATTCGCTCCTCGCGCCGTTTATAGTGGGCATTAGATTTTAAATAAAGTACAGTGGTTAGGAAAGATAATGA
>NZ_MUFK01000097.1:0-1176 GCF_001996085.1 Salinivibrio sp. PR5 | reverse complement strand
TAGTAACTCTGAATTCAGATAATAAGTGCAACACTCATGGTCAAACTGGCGAGAGGAAGTCAACTGCACGGAAAACGCATGAACACCCGCGTCACGAAAGGCTTTTCAGCGCGGTCGCTAGGTACTCTGGTCCATCGCGCACATCATTCGCTTGCGTTGAATGCCGGCTTTAAAACTCTTCTCTTGCTTTAATAAATTCAAAACCATTTGCCTTATTCGTGCAAAAACTTCCGCTCAATCATCGACTCTTATTCGGCAAGCATCTTCTTTTAATCCAACATCAAGTTGCCAATGCATCGATTCAATTAACCAGTGCGAGCGCGTGGCATCATGAAGCTCTTTCGCTGTCAGTGCTTTTGAGCTTATATAATAGCGCACGAAATATCAGACTCTTCGGCGTGTTTTCCTTCTTGTCAAACACTCACCATGATGCCCATCGTTTTTAATTTAGGCCAATCGTAAGCCAAATCACCTAATACAATTAAATCGGTATTAATCAGTGCACATCGTGTTTCTAAATGCCCATGCGATTTCTCTTGTGATGCATAGCTATCACCATCAAATTTTTGAAGCATTGCCGGGCGGTAATAATTATCAAACGCTTTATCTAGCTTGCCTTGGTTTCCTTTAACGGCAAGCAAATAATCAGCATTTTTATCGATGATTTTCTGTGCGATTTTGTGCTGACAACCCATAGCATCTATGGTAATCAAACAACCTGAAATATCGAGCAATTCCAGCAGCTTAGGGATGGCAGTAATCTCATTTGTCTTACTGTCTACTTTCGACTGTCCGAGGCACACTCCATTTGCGGTTGCGAACGCATTAACCATATGAATAGCAGCTTGGTCTTTTGCTCGATTATATGATCCCCTTAGTGTTTTTCCATCAATGGCAACCACTTCGCCATCCGTTAATTCATGACAGGATTTCATCCATTCTATAAAGGCTTTTTGTAATGCCTTTGGACTGATGGTTCCCATCACTCCTGCGATCGTATCTGCCGACGGTGACGTTTCACCTGAAAAGCCAAAACGGTTTAGTCATTGTCATCGTGTTTGGTACAGTCTATCGGAATAAAACAAAATTCTGAGCCCCCCCCGGATATCTTAATGCTTGGTTAAGAACAAGTTATTATTAAATTTCTTTCGTATTCCCATTATTATCTCTAATAGC
>NZ_MUFK01000096.1:0-1212 GCF_001996085.1 Salinivibrio sp. PR5 | reverse complement strand
ATAGAGATTAGTTATAAATGTTATTCTCATTTTCTAAATATACTCTGCTTGTTTCCCAACAAAAATTTTACAAACACTTTATAATCTAAGCAGTTAAAATAACGGTAACATTTTCGTTCCATGAATAACTTTATTAAGGATTTTCTTGAGTATGAGTTAGACGCATAGTTAATTATGCGATTAAATATAAAGACTGCCTTAGACTTATCGGTGAGTAACGGGTCTATTTTTTCAAGCCAGTCAATTGCCGGAATCGGGTCAACAGATGCAGAAATTCGGCCAGTGTTATCCTCTTCTCCCATTTTTACAAGTACACAGTCCATGTATACGAACCTAGCATTGTGTATTTTCTGAGCGCGAATAACAAAGTCAGTGTCTTGAAAGCGCTTCAGTCTCGAATCAAAACGTATCTCCTTTGCGAGACTTTTGTGCATAAATAGCGATGATGTTTGCATTGCTTGGCGCTCGACCAACAAATATTCATCTACATCTTTGTTGTTATCAAATGCAGCTGTTGGCTTAACCGTTCCCCGGTCTACGATTCTGGAGTAAATTATCTCTCTCTCGCCTATCTTTTTATTAATGCATTTTTCGAGTTTGTCTTCCAACCAAACATCATCCGAATCAAGAAACGCCACATAGTCTCCTTGTGCTGCGTCTATCCCCGTATTTCTCGCAGCAGCCCCATGTAAATTTGTTTCATGTCGAATATATTTAATATTTAGCTGATAGTTTTTCAGTATCGCCTGTAATTGTTTACTGTCATCAGAGCAATCATCAATAATGATCAACTCAAAGTCTTGATATGTCTGATTTGCGACGCTGTCTAACGTACTTGTAATGACGCTTGATCTGTTGTACACGGGAATTATTAGGGAGATAGTGCCTTTATTCATTACTTACCCTCCAAGCATCTGAGTAAGAAATGTCATTAGAGATATATTCGAAAAATAACGATACTTGCGAAAAGCCATTGATATTAACGTCACCCGAGGATCTATAATAGAAGAGTGACTCATTTAAATCCAATATGTAAAAAAAAGTAAAAAAAGAAACTGAAACATATAAAACCACGAAAGAATACAGTAAAAAATCAAGTTTCTTACATGACACTAACGACAAAGTAACTATCATGGGTGTTATATAAAACACAAAATGGCTAAGCCTATAAGCTTCTCTATTGAAAACCAAACTTAATAGGCTGATTAAAAT
>NZ_MUFK01000095.1:0-1223 GCF_001996085.1 Salinivibrio sp. PR5 | reverse complement strand
AGCTATTCAGATTGCTTTTATATTTTATCTACCTCAAACCATCCTTTCCCTAAAAGGTTTGATGTCTTTAGGAGACATTGCTCAGACTCGCAATGGATTCGATGTTATACCAGGTGATAATTCTATTTTTATGTTAGTAGAAGGGGTTCTCACACTGGTCTATTTATTTTTATTTATCTGTGCTTACGTTTTCAACGTTCGTGATGCACAGCAGTGTACTGGCTGTGAATTGACTATTCGTGAACAGATCAAAGCTATTTATGATGATAAATTCGCCTTTATTGTTTTGTCACCTGCGTTTATGGCGAGCGTTGCTTTTATCATCATGCCTATTGTCATAACGGTACTGGTTTCATTTACGAACTACTCGGCTCCAAATCATATTCCTCCGAAAAATCTAGTGGATTGGGTTGGATTAAAAAATTTCTTTACGCTTTTTGAATTAAAAATTTGGTCAGGTACATTTTCTGGGATTGCTTTGTGGACCATTGAGTGGGCAGTAGCAGCAACAGTATTGACTTGTGGATTTGGATTTATTCTCGCATTAGCCCTCGATAATAGTAATATCAGATGGAAAAAAATATGGCGAGTCATATTCATTTTACCTTATGCAATCCCTGCATTTGTAACGTTACTGATTTTTCGCCTTTTATTAAATGGGATAGGACCAGTTAATGCTTTTCTCAATCATTGGGGGATTGACTCTATCGCATTTCTGTCCGATCCAGTTATCGCTAAAATCACTGTTATTGCTGTTAGCGTTTGGGTTGGGGCTCCATACTTTATGTTGCTTATTTCCGGAGCGCTTACAAATATACCCCAGGATATTTATGAGGCTAGTGAAGTTGATGGTGCCAATAAATTCCAGCAGTTTTTTGAGATTACTCTACCGATGGTATTACATCAAGTTGCACCATCCCTAGTGATGACATTCTCTCTTAATTTTAATAATTTCGGTGCGATTTTTCTCTTAACGGAAGGAGGGCCGATAAATCCTGAGTATAGATTTGCAGGACACACAGACATATTAATAACTTGGATTTATAAGTTAACATTAGATTTTCAGCAATACCAAATAGCATCTGTTATTTCTATTATAATTTTTATATTTCTATCACTGATTTCTATTTGGCAGTTCCGTCGAATGAAGTCCTTCAAAGATGATGTGGGGATGTAATGATGAGCAGCTTAGTGAGAAAAATTTCCACATCGCTAGTGTATTT
>NZ_MUFK01000094.1:0-1711 GCF_001996085.1 Salinivibrio sp. PR5 | reverse complement strand
ATTTTTTACTGCCTTTGCTATTGAACCTATTAATGATGAAAGTCAGTTATGCCTATGACCCTTTCGCAGAGCTAGATCGAGAAGTCAAGCTATTAGCCATGGATGATAGTGCAGAATTCGAACAATGGTATGCCGAGCAAATACAAGAATTCAACCAATGGCAGCAAGCATACTCAGCAGATTGGGACAATAAGCAAAAGGTCTCGATTCAAAAATGGGGTGACACCAAAATATCTTCTCCGAATGTTGTGGTGGTTTACGACGAGCAACATAACGCAAGAACCGTTGTTGATTTAGCGAAAGGAGAGATTGCGGTTAGCTACTTACTGTCGGCAGAAGAAGAGAAAGCCGAAGCTTTAGTTGTCGAAGCCGACACCGTCAATGCCGTGATCGAGAAAAACGCTAAGTTGTTTGAAGATATTGGTGTTAACCAACCTAAAAAAGCTGATCCTGCTACGATTTTTGTCGAGGAAATTAAAGTAGAACCAACGGCTTTAGAAGAGGTGAAGAGAGATGTTGAGGCGCAAACTGAGCGCCAAATGAGTCAACTTGATATATTTTCTGCTGAAAAAAGCACGATGTTAAGTGAGAAAAAGAAAAAGCAAGTGATAGTTGAACAAAAAAAACAAATTATGAAGCAGGAAGAAAAACGCGTTTATGCTTTGGAGCAAGAGTTAGTTAAACAAGAGAAGAAACTAAAGATACAGCCCCAGAAAATTGTTGAATATAAGATCAAGATTCCAAAATCCTCACTGGCGAGCCGTGCTAACCAGTATCTGCCAGCGATTCAACAAGAAAGTACAAAGCGTAAACTATCACCTGCACTTGTTTTGGCGATCATGCATGAGGAGTCGCATTTCAATCCGAAGGCTAAATCTTATGTACCCGCATATGGGCTGATGCAAATCGTACCGACAACCGCAGGTCATGACGTGAATAAGCTGTATCGAGGCAAAGATAAGCCGATGAGATCGAGTGAATTATACGATCCTAACCTGAACATCGAAACTGGCACGGCGTATCTAAAAATTCTTCAGAGTCGATACCTAAAAGGCATTAAAGATCCACGAAGTGCGACCTACAGCGTGATCGCGGCTTACAACACCGGGTCAGGTAATGTTGCAAAAGCATTTGGTGAGCGAAATGTTGCCAGTGCGATTAAGAAAATTAACTCCATGAGCTCTGAAGAAGTATATCAACATCTTATTAATCACTTACCATATAAAGAGACTCGAAATTATCTCAAAAAGGTTAGCGAAAGAATGAAAATCTATGATTCAAAATCAAACTCAACCATGTAATAGNCATTACAACATTATTTAGTGTATTGATCCTATCAGGCTGTACGAATAAGCATAATTATGAAAATACTGAAAAAGTAGAAATCAATCCAGTAAACAGTGTTCCTAACTGGATTCTAAATCCAACTGATGCGAACGGGTTTTCATCATCAAATTGTGTTGTTTATTCAGGAAACTTTTCTGTAGATCGTAATCATGCCATTTCTTTAGCCCGAAATACTTTAGCCCAAAACTTAGATACTAAGGTCAGTATTTTAGAGAAGAGTTATCAAAAGATAAATGACTCAATAGACAGGAAACTATCGGGTTCCTCTTTCGAACAAATTTCAAAAAAAGTAACCAATATTTCGATTAACAAAAGCCAGATCGAACAGATTTCTATTGTTAAAATTGCTGGTGTAGAACAAGTA
>NZ_MUFK01000093.1:0-1307 GCF_001996085.1 Salinivibrio sp. PR5 | reverse complement strand
CCTTATATTAATCCTAAAGATGTTCTCAAAACTCCAGGCTGGGTAAAAGAAATAATTTGGTATCAGATTTTTCCGGAACGCTTTTTTAACGGGCGACCTGATCTATCGCCAAAAAATGTTCAACCTTGGGGCAGCAAGCCAACGGTAGACAACTTTATGGGAGGGGATTTATGGGGAGTGATAAAAAAACTAGATTATCTCCAAAATCTTGGTATTAACGGTTTATATTTTTGCCCTATATTTACAGCCAATGCCAATCACAAATATGATACAGTCGACTATTTTAATGTCGATCCTCATTTTGGAGGTAATGAGGCTTTTCATGCCTTAGTCAAAGAAGCYCATCGTCGTGGTATGAAAGTAATGCTGGATGCGGTATTTAACCATATCGGAGATCGTTCTCCTTTATGGTTAGATGTGGTAAAGAATGGGGAAAATTCTCGTTATGCTGATTGGTTCTGGATAAACAGTTTTCCTGTTTATCCAGATAGACCTAAAAGTGAGTGGGATTTCTGGAACTTTAATTATGAAACATTCGGCAATGTAATAGAAATGCCGAAGCTTAATACCGAAAACGAAGAGTGTCGCCAGTATCTTCTCGAGGTTGCCCGATACTGGGTAGAAGAGTTTGATATTGATGGATGGCGTTTGGATGTTGCTAACGAAGTCGATCACGAGTTTTGGCGAGATTTTCGCCGAGTTGTTAAAGGGATTAAACCTGATTGTTATATATTGGGAGAAATCTGGCACGAGGGAATGGCTTGGTTACGTGGTGATCAGTACGATTCTCTGATGAACTATCCATTAACACAAGCGATTACCGATTACTTTGCTCTTGACGATTACGACAAAGAAACATTCATGAGCGCAGTTACTCGCTCGTACCTCATGTATCCAAAAAATGTAAACGAAGCGATGTTTAATTTGCTCGAAAGCCATGATACAACACGTTTACTTAGTCTGTGTAACGGAGATAAGCGCAAAGCTCGTCTAGCCTATCTATTTATGTTTACTCAAGTTGGTTCCCCATGTATTTACTATGGCGGTGAAATCGGTATGGATGGACGCAGAGGGATGGGAAAGGAAAATAATCGTAAGTGTATGATCTGGGATGAAAATGAACAAGATTTAGACTTTAAATCCTTTATCCATAAATTAATTGTGATGAGAAAATCCCACCCCGAATGGAATGTTCCAGAAATTCATTGGTACCATCTAGAACAGCCGAATGTCATTGCCTACTCTAGAGGTAATACGGATATATTAATAAATAATTCAGAACAAGTCGTGACTGTGGAGTTTAAGGG
>NZ_MUFK01000092.1:0-1414 GCF_001996085.1 Salinivibrio sp. PR5 | reverse complement strand
TCTACATCCGGCATGTCGTCAGCATAAAAAAAAATATGTATTGCAAATAACAGAGATAAAGAGTTCTGTTATAAACCAATCGACTAGCAAAAATTTATGTTATAGCTATTTTAGTTTAAAAGATAAATATGATTTGTTTAGTTCGGCGAGCCTAATTAACACGGGCGATTATAAAGATTTTCTGGTGGGGCTAGGATATGAATCGTGTGTGTTGGAAAAGATTGATCTTATTAAGCACTATTTACTAATAGGGCAGTTTAGTCATGGGAGAAAATATTCACTAGCTTGGGATTCTTATCGGGAAAACGGAGATATACCTTGGTCGAGCTTGGTTGAAAAGTGTCGGGGAAAAGATCTGGTTTCTATTATTATCCCTGTTCATGGACAGCTGGAAATAACAAAAGAATGTGTGAAGTCATTATATGAAAATACTAGTGGGTATGATTATGAGGTTATATTAGTAGATAATGGTAGCGATAAAGTTACTGAAAATGGCTTGATATCCCTAACTTATCAATATTCAAATGTGAGAGTCATTAGGCAAGCAGAAAACAAAAACTTTTCGCTTGGTTCTAATTTGGGCTTTGCTGAAGCTGAAGGGGAGTATTGTGTATTTTTGAATAACGATACTCAAGTAACACCCGGTTGGTTAGCTCCGTTAATTGCGCGTATAAAAAAGAATGATGTTTTCGCTGCGCAACCTCTTCTGCTTTATCCAGATGGAACTATCCAGTGCATTGGTATAGTGTTTAATGAAAAAGCTAATATCGGTTATCCAATATATCAGGGATTGGATGTAGACTATTGTAATGCACAGCGACCCAGGCTATTTCAAGCAATTACAGGGGCTTGTATGGCTATCAAATCAAAACTATTTGCACAGGTTCATGGTTTTGATCCCATTTATATTAACGGACAAGAAGACATTGATTTATGCTTGAGGTTAAAATTATTAACAAGAAATAAAGCAGCCTATGTGCCTGAAAGTAAATTATTCCATTTTGAATCAAAAACTCCCGGGCGCAGTAAGTATAGGTTAGAGAATAGATATGTCTTCTATCATTATTGGAGGGAGATGGTTCAACACGACGATTATTATTTTTACGAAGAGGACATGTTTGAAACTGTTAAGTTGTTCTTCGATACTGTTAATAACCCTATAATTCGATCTGTAAAACCTAGCCTAACTATATACAACAGAAGAAATCAATCAATGGATAGTATGCTCAAAATAAAAACTGCCAATACTTACTTCAAAGAAAAGCGTTACGAAGAAGCTATTGAAATGTATAAAATGGCAGCTCAGGAAATACCAGATCTAACAGATTATGTACTATTTAACATTTCATTAATAAATTTAGAGCTTTATGGTGATTTCTCCTATCTTAACTCAACGTTTTTTAGAGGTTCAGAG
>NZ_MUFK01000091.1:0-1521 GCF_001996085.1 Salinivibrio sp. PR5 | reverse complement strand
GACTTAACAAAAGAACCTACTACAACACAACATGGATTATTTCAGAAACATGATAGATTCAATAAGGAAGACTATCAAGTATTGTGTAATTACAGTCGAGATCTTGGTATAGACTTTATGTCTACACCATTTGACTATGAATCAGCTGATTATCTTTACGATATGATTGATATCTATAAAATTTCTTCCTCTGATCTAACCAATACTCCGTTTATTGAGTATATAGCTAAGAAAGGCAAGCCTATTTACTTATCAACGGGCGCCTCTTATATTTCGGAAATCGAAAAAGCTGTACGCGTTATCTTAGATGCGGGTTGTACTAATCTCTGTGTCATGCATTGCGTACTCTCTTATCCGACTAAAGATGAGGATGCAAACCTAGGAATGATTAGCCACTTAAAAACGATATTCCCTCAGTTAGAAATTGGATATAGTGACCATACTTTACCGGATCCATCAATGACAATTCTAACTGCAGCTTATATGTTAGGAGCCACGGTTATTGAAAAGCACTTTACACTAGATAAAACGATGCCAGGTAATGATCACTACCATGCAATGGACCACAATGACCTTAGAAGAGCAAGTGAAAATTTTGAACTGTTGAGTAAGGTTTATGGCTCAAATATCAAATCGGTATTGCCATGTGAAACGATACCGAGACGTGAGGCCCGCCGTTCTCTAGTTATTACTAATAATTTGAGTGCGGGAGATAAGATCAAGCCTGAACACCTAATGAGTAAGCGCCCAGGTACTGGAATTAGCCCGGAATATATTGATGTTGTATTAGGAAGAGAAATAAAGAGAGACGTGGAAGAAGATACAGTCCTTACTTGGGATATGATTTGATTAAACATAAGTTTTAATAAGATGCTGATATTGATATCAGCGTCTTAATAGTCAACGAAAAGCCGAAAAATGAAAAAAAAACCATATTATGTTATCCTTACCGGTTCAAAAAATAACGCCGGGGATTTTCTAATCAAGTACCGTGCGAAAGAAATATTTCAAAGAATAAGACCAGATCGAGAGATCGTCGATATTAATGGTTGGGAAAAATTCAGCGCTGAAACGCTTGAAATAGTGAATAATTCTGAAGCGTTAATCTTAATGGGAGGGCCTGCTTTACAACAACACATGTATCCAAAAATTTACCCCTTAGTTGATGAACTTTCCGATATTACCACAAAGATAGTTATGATGGGTGTGGGCTGGAAGTCTTTGAGTGGAAACTGGATTGATAGTGTCTACTATCCTTTAGGAAAGCAATGTATAGAGCTTATAGATAGAATAAAAAGTGACGGTTTAACGAATAGTGTTAGAGACTATCATACCAAAAATGTACTCAATWTAGCGGGACTAGAAAATGTTTTGATGACTGGTTGCCCTGCGTCGTATGTCCCTAATTATTTTAACAATCCTTTAGAAGAAAAGAAATATAAAAAAATTTCGTTTTCGTTGGGGGTTTCTTTTATAAACTCTAAAAAAATGCTCAACCAGATGAAGGTTACAATACAATAC
>NZ_MUFK01000090.1:0-1743 GCF_001996085.1 Salinivibrio sp. PR5 | reverse complement strand
CTAGAGAAAGGAATATATGATATGCCTTCTATTTGCTCTTTGGTCTGACTGCTGATTATTTCACTATTTTCTGTGTCAGACTTCACTGTGCTTGTTAGTGAAAACATTAAAACACTACCAAGAACTGCAATACCAATAGTTTGCCCTATATTCCGAGAGGTTGCTTGTACACCTCCAGATTGAATAGCGTCTCTTTGGTTGACCGCGGCGGTCACAATCAGTGATGCTTGGGAAGCGATAATGCCACAGCCAAGACCTGTAAATAAGGAAGACCCATAAAAGATGACATTGACTGAATCGGTTTCAGTGCCTAGAGCGCCAGATAATGCAGCAAAAAAACATAAATAAATCCCTATTATACATAGTTTTCTAGAAGATATATTAGCGAATTTAGTGGGGGTGATAAGTGAAGTGAATAACATAGAAATAGAAAATACCGAGAGTAACATTGCGGTATCAGTAGCACTGTACCCAACAACCAACTGGCAATAGGTAATTCCAATTAAAATATAAGCCCCTAAGACAAAAAAGACTATGCCACACATGTAAAGTCCATCTTTGAGCTGAGGAGATGATATGAATGACTTTGGCACTAAGCAGGAACCGTTTTTTATTTCAAACTTCTCCTCCCATTTGATTAAAATAAATAAAACAGCAATACCGAAGGCCACTAGAGGTAACGTAGGGCTAATACCCAAAATATGTATGTTTGGTGATAGCGGTGAGAGCACGCCCCACTCGGGAATTTTTAATAATCCAAAAATAAAAGAGATTAGCCCTGTTGAAGCGAGTATACTTCCTATAAAATCAAAACTTATTTTTTCTTTCTGATTTTCAACCTTGTCAAGAAAGAAACCTAACAAAAATACTATCCCAAACCAAACAGCAAGAAACTCAAACGCAACACGATAATTAAACCTGTCGATTAGAAGCCCAAATATTAGCGGAGCACCAGTGTTAGCAAGCCCTAAAGCAGCCGCTACCGCGCCAAATGCAATAGCTCTATCCTTTTTATCTGTGTATATCCCAGCGATTAGTCCTAATACAGCAGGAATTAGAAAGCTGGCTCCAAAGCCAGACAAGACTCTTGCTATAAAAATAAATACTTGGATGCTATCAGTGTAGGATGCAATGATTTCAGAAGTGCAAAGAAGCAGAGCGCCCACTTGAAACAGGCGCTTCCATCCCCAGATTAAACCTAGCATTCCTCCTGCGACCATGCATGCCCCTGCAATCATGGGATACATAGCATTAGCAAAGGCGATGTCCGAGACTGAAGCACCTAACTCACTGATTAAGGACTCGGTCGCAACAGAGAGGCCAGAGTTGTCACCCATGGTTCCAATTTGTGCTATCAGTAATACAGCCAAGCTAAACCATTTAGCTATTCCCTTTCTATCATTACTAATGTGCTCTGGTCTTGATGTATTTTTCATTAGTTAATAACCCTCGGCAGTCTCATCTCTGTGCCTACTACTTCCCAATTGGGATAAGCCTTACGCACTTTTCCGATTAATGCACCTCTGTTATGTTGGGATTATCCAAACATCGGACTGGCGGTAGAAATGACAATGTTTACGTTTGAGCAAGTAGAAGCTTTCGTTGCGGTAGTGGAATGTGGCTCCTTTAGCGCAGCAGCACGCAGGATAAAGAAAGATAAATCATCTGTTCATCAGCTCGTGAGCTACCTGGAAATAGAGTTAGGCGTCGATCTCTTTAATCGTGATAGAAAGCTTCCGGTAC
>NZ_MUFK01000009.1:0-88896 GCF_001996085.1 Salinivibrio sp. PR5 | reverse complement strand
GAACTGAGACCAGTGTTCCAAGGATAGCGCCAATACCATCAAACCAAGGCTAAGTCCCTGAATACTCTGCAAACCTTGGCTATGTAGCTTTCCCAAAACGTTCTCCCATGCTTTCTTTGTTTGTTCTGTTTTAGCACGGTCAGCCGCTACTTTTACTAATACTTCCTCGATATTTAAACCTGCACCTTTGGCAAGAATAACTGCTGATTTTTCAGTGAGATAGCGTTTACCCTTGCGCATTTCACTAATGTTCGACGGCGTAACACCTAAGTCCGGTGCAATCTGCTTATCTTGTGTGTAGTTTTTTGCCTTTTTATAGGCATCTAGCAGTTCAGAATGAAACATAGACAATCCTCCAATACGCTCAGTTTACTTGCAATTCTCAAAAAAACGAATCTTGTAGTTTTCAACTTTGGTAATTACAGTTTTCAAAAATGAGAATATCCAGATTTGAGAATAGCAGGTATTTAGATGACTCATGCATTCATTCAGCCCACCATTGCCCAGCGCGAACGCACACAGCATCACCTCTGTCCGCCGCGCTTTGACGCTGACACGAATGAATTCTACTTCACAGCGCCCACGCTCGAATCTGCACGCAACACCAATGACCGTGACACCACAATAAATCCTCACAGAATGAGTGCTGTCGCGTGTTCACTCTGGGACCGTCTTGCAGCCACCGACGTCAACGAGCATAAAGTGAGGCTCACGAACTGGCGCGATCCGGTTTACAACATCATCCGCCGTCATGGTGATTTTGGTCATTCTCTGCTTACTGGTTTTCTCCATGCGCAACGTAAAAACGGCTACATCAACGCGCTTCGTGATATTAAGGCGGCAGATGAGCGACTGACAGCGCGTGCATATCGCTTTTCGAGCAATGACGAAGATTTATGCGAAACAGCCAAAGCGTTTAGTCGCAAAATCATGCGCAAGACCGCACCGATTCACGATGACGAACAGGCGTTCAGTGTTGCCGCTGAACTGCTTGAAGATCTCGGTTTGTCATTCCGTGACGAACTCATTGACGAAAAACGCGAATCCGGTGAACTCCGAGCGCTCGTTAATCGCGCCGCTGATGAAATCTGGATACGTCGGCAGCTTCGCCGACGCAGCGCGATTGAGCTTGAGCGTGTTGCCCGAGATTTAAACCTCGTACATCGCGACGCCTCGCCATACTGCTCAAAAGCGAACTTGCACCGCGCCAAATACCGCACCGAAACCAACAAAGCCATGTTGCAAAATACGGTTGCTGTTGACGAATCCGACCCCGACAACTTCTTCACCTTGTTTGAGCTGGCCGCCAAATCGCCGTCTAACGAACACATTCGCATGTGTGAAATGTTCACTCGTTTACGCGGCTTTGAAGAAATCGCGCAGGAACTGGGCCACGACGCCACCTTTATCACTGCCACCTGCCCTAGCCGCTTTCATGCCGTGAGCCAAGGTGAACCCAACCCCAAATGGTTAGAAGCTGGTAAGCCCACAACCCAAGACGCCCACGATTACCTGTGCGGCGTGTGGCAAAGCGTTCGTAAAGCCCTCGATAAGCTCAAAATCAAATTCTACGGAATGCGCGTTGTTGAACCGCATCACGACGGCTGTCCGCACTGGCACATGTTGCTGTTCTGCGAACCATCCCATACCGACACCATCATCGACGTGTACCGCCGTTTATCACTGCACGATTCACCCACAGAGCAAGGTGCAAAACGCCGCCGTTTTGTGGTTGAGCGTATCGACTGGTCACGCGGGAGCGCCGTTGGCTATATCGCCAAATACCTCAGCAAGAACATCAGCGGCCAACATATCGCGAGCGATAAAGATACGTCGCTTAACGGCACCGACGCAGCCAACGCCGTCCGCACCTTTGCCCGTGTGAATGGCCTGCGCCAATTTCAATTCTTCGGTGGCCCATCGGTCACAACTTGGCGCGAGCTGCGCCGCATACGCACCGAATTTCAAAAGGACGATGCCATGTTTGCAGATTTAGATGAAGCGCAGTGGTTCGCGGTCGAAAGTGTCCGCCGTGCCGCTGATGCGGGAGACTGGAAAGCGTTTTGCTACGCGATGGGCGGGGTATTTGTGAAGAGAAATGCCCAGCTTTTACGCCCCCACTACCACGTTCCCCACATCATGGATGCCTTGCTCGAAGAATTTGTCCCGAAAAAGACACGGTTCGGTGATAACGCGACTGCTCGTATTACCGGACTGACTTTCCATTCTATTTACGTTTGTACTCGTTTAAAGACGTGGCGATTAGAAAACAAACAG
Organism: Salinivibrio sp. PR5; assembly: GCF_001996085.1. Lineage (NCBI taxonomy): Bacteria > Pseudomonadati > Pseudomonadota > Gammaproteobacteria > Vibrionales > Vibrionaceae > Salinivibrio > Salinivibrio sp. PR5. Next base: position 86,619 of record NZ_MUFK01000009.1, on the reverse strand, counting down.
CGGTATTTACAGGCGAACAAATCAATCATGCATAGGGTGACAGACATCTTTGATGTGCTGGAAGCTGAAGAAGAATATTACCGCATGGCTGACGAACGCTATGACGAACTCGCCGCCCAAGTCGAACGTTACGACGATTTAATCGCACTGGCACTTGAGGCCGACGAGCAGCAGCAGATCGCGTGGGCGGAGGCAAGCGCAGCGCCGCCCGCGTGAGCTGCCTTGGACTTGTGTCAATAACTATCACCCCATGAACAAAGGAACCCAAAAATGATTATTTCAGGCCAGATTCTTAGCGAAACCGATTTACAAATTAAGACCCGCACCAACCCCCACACGGGGGAAGTGACCAAAACAGGCTCCATGCGTCTTTTGACGTTCGAACCTACCGAGATTATTGACGTTCGCATTTCTACCGACCAGATGAACGCAGGCGCGATTGATGCGCTCAAGAAGTTCATTGGTAAACAACTCGATTTCAAAATCGCGTATCGCAATTTCAGTTTTGCTGACGACAACGGCAAACACGTTGCGATGTCCGGTTTTAACCTCGTTGAGCTACCGAAGCAGGCTTAACGATGTACGTCTTGGTTTGCGAGCAACCCTTTAACGGCACGTTCTGCCCCTCCGGTGCGCAGGCTGTGACCCTCGATACTTTGCTCGCCCAAGCTGGCGCAGTTCCGCTTTCTATGGAATTCGTGCTTGCCATCATGCCCCAGACACTCACGTTTTTGGTGTTGTGCTGGGGATTATCCGCCGTTCGGCGTTTTATTTGGAGATAAGCATATGAAAAAGAAACTGTTAGTGACCCTCGCAACTGCGGTTGCATTGGGTGCGTCCCCTGCATTTGCAGCGATTGATACCGCTGGCGCAGTTGGCGAGATTAGCGGCATCAGTGAAGCGGTTGTCGCGGTGGGTGGCGCCTTGATTGGCTGTGCGGCGACGGCCGTGTCAGTCAAATGGGTCAAAGCGGCCATCTTTGGTTAATCGGTAAACATTTGGGGGCGAAAGCCCCCTTTCGGGAGGCGTCATAGTGGTCACTCAAGATATGTACGTTGCGGGCATTGTCTTTCTCGGTTTGTTTCTACTGTTCAGGTAACTGCTATGCGTCGTTTTTTTAATGTGTTTGTTCTTTCTTTTATTTTTTTCTCCGGCGCTGCTTATTCTTATAGTGAGTATATTGAAAGATACGGCTCTGAGTGTTCCAGCTTGGTAGCTGATATTTTTGCTGAGCGCAAGGATATGAACATTTACGAGTTGTGGCCTTTTCAGTTCTGTGAGTCTTGGCCTTGGGAGTATCAATCAAGTCGTGATATGTGGCACAGAACTGTTACTTGCTATTGGTTCTGGAATGGTGACTATGACGATAAATCTCAGTGGGTCTCGTTAGGCGGTCGATGTTATGTAGATAGTGATCAGGTTCCTTCTGTTGATGTCAGCTCAGGTGTTCCATTATGTTCCGGCGATGAATGTAAACAGGCAGCAATAGAAACCGGTTGCGGTGATTCGTCGCCCTTTTCCGTGACGTTCAAACGCGGTGATTCCCCCGATTCGCAGATATGCAGTGGGCATTGCTCGGCTCGTATGGGAGATATTCAGCTCTGTACGGGTGATACTTGTAATGCGCAGTTTTCGTACACGGGTGAAGCGTGTATTCCATCAACCTCAGATAATGAAGATCCAGAAAATCCTGATGATTCCGGTTCTGGTTCAGATGACGGTTCAGACTCCGGCAGTGATACCGACACAGGTGACGATGCTTCGTCAGGTTCTGGTGATGGTTCGTCATCCGGCGGCACTTCTGGCGGTACTTCTGGTGGTACAAGTGGCGGCACGACTGGCGGTGAAGACTCCGGCAGTGGCATTGATACGGCTGGCATTATTGGTGCGATTAACGACCAGACCGCAGTGCTTGATAGCTCCATCCAAAACGTTGCCGACAAAACACAAGCTATCGACACCGCTATCTATAACGAGATAGTCCCCAAACTCGAACACCTTGCTTCGGTTGATTCAGGCATCAACTCCGTTAACGACAAACTACAAATCTTGATTGACTCGGCGAGCACGGCTGAAGAAGTCCGCAATGCTGAGCGTATGCTGTTAGACAATATCAGCCAATGGAACGAGCAAACCCTCGGTGCAACCCAAGACGTGCTCAAAGAGCTACGCGCGGTAAGCTGTGGCCTTGATCCCAATTGTTTAGACAATGGCGATACGGGCGGTGGTGACACGGATGGCGACGGTGATGGCAACTCTGACGGTGACGGGAATAGTGATGGCTCGGGTGATGGTGACGGTGATGACGGTGACCCGTCCGGCGAATGTGACCCCGACACCGACGATTGTGGCGATGGTGACGGTGACACCAATGGCGCTCAGCTGAGTTGCACCGAACAGGCACAGAATTTCCAATGTACTGGCGACCCGATTCAATGTGAACAACTGCGCCTGCAATTTGAGCAAGCCTGCATTTCTGACGACCTCAAAAAGCTAGAAGAAAAAATCGACGACATGACGGATTACGAGATGGCTGACGTGCTCGTCCAAGAAGATGAAGTCGATATCTCAAACATCGTCAATAACACAAAACACAGTGTTGCAATGTCCGGCGGCTGCCCTGCTCCGCAATCAGTTTCTGTACTGGGCGCTAGCGTCTCCTTCTCGTATGACATGATTTGCGAGCTTGCTAGCACACTTCGACCGCTACTTATTCTGCTCTGCTCCGTGATTTCAATGTTCATGGTAGGCCGTGCCGTCACATCATAGGGGGAACTATGCCAGCAGTCTTTTATTCTATCGGTGCGTTTTTACTCGCACTCGCCCCTAAAATCATCAAGTTTTTAACCAGCCATGTTGCGGTTGCGCTCGGTTTTTCGCTTGTCGCGTACACAGGGTTAGATATGGGCATCGACCAACTTACCGGATACATCCAAGAGAATATTGGTGGGCTTCCGTCTGACATGACCGGCATCCTTGGTTTGCTCGGTCTCGACAAGGGCTTAAACATCATTATTTCTACGCTCGTCTGGACAACGACATACAAAGGCTTGTCTGGTGCGCGTTCTTACCGTTCCAGTTGGCGCAAACCCACAACCTTTGGTGGTTAATCATGCTCTATGGATTTAGTGGCTTGCCCGGTGCCGGCAAAACCCTCAATGCCGTCAAGTTTACCTGCGAAGAAAGCGTGTTTCAGGGACGCCAACGCTACTACCACGGCGTGCCGCTGCTGTTCTTTGACTATGACGTGTGCGACAGCTTCAAAGGCTGGTTTTACGGCGTGTTCATGCCATCGACCGACAACCAGCTCATACATAAAAAGGTAAAACGCATACACAAAGAAGACCGCTATGCAGAGCTAAGCGACTTCCCGTTCCTCGCCAACGAATATGAGAAGCATCAACCGTTCGCGCTATGGCTCAAGTGGATTAAGCGCTGTTACCCAGCCAGTGCTCTCAAAGAGATTCGCGACGTGTGCACCATGCTTGAAATCCCCGAGCATGAACTCACGTTCGCGCATGTCGAGCATTTAAACCTGCATTGGACCCAATTCGACAACCCGCACAAATGGCACGAACTCCCCCATGAATCGGTGATTGTCATTGACGAAATTCAGGATATATGGGGAACGAGGAGCGCGGGGACGAGTGTTCCAAAAGCCGTTGAGGAGTACGCAACCCATCGCCACAAAGGCTTTGATTTAGTCCTTATCTCACAAGACTTTCGTGATTGTGATGTGTTTATTCGCCGCCGTATCGGTAATCACAAACATTACCTCAACTACGGTTTGAAATATCTTAAAGTCTGGGAAGATCACAAACTCATTCCCACTGATGATAGTAAAGCACTGTGGCGATTAGGCTCTAAAAAAATCACCAAAGACAAACGCTTCTTTGGTGTGTACTTATCCGCTGTCCTCCACACTCACAAACCGAAACTGCCGCGCAAAGTGAAACTCGCGCTGTACGTCGCTGCATTCTCGTTCTGTGCAATGGCTGCGGGTATCTTGTTTCTCGTTAACAAGTTCACCAGTGACACACCCGAGACCGCAATAAGTGACACTGTCACTCACTCAGAAACGGCAACACTATCGGATAACAGCCTCGCTAACACCGACTTTAAGCTGTTCACGCCCCGCGTTGACGCCCTGCCTTTCACGGCTCCCGTCTTTGATGACCGCATCGCGCGCGGTGAGCTCGATATTCCCCAACTGTTTTGTTACGCGGTTGATATGTCGTGCAAATGCTACACCCAGCAAGGCACGCGCTACAGCGTTTCACACTCCGAATGCCTCAACATTGCCCAGTTCGGCACCTTTAACTACTTCAAGAATCAGGATGAACGCACACGATGAAACGGATAATGATCGCCCTACTCATGCTCTGCGCGTTTCAGGCGCCCGCCTCAGAGCTTATTAGCAACATACAGGGTAAAACCCTCGACCAGTTCTTCATCATGGCAAGTGATGTCATGGGTAAAACGATTGTGACGTCTCCATCCATCGACGGCGATGTCAAAATCTACAACATCGGTCGAGCGGCCAACTTTCGTGATGTGTTCTTCTACGTTATCCGCGCAAACGGCCTTGCGTACCAAGAAAACAAAGACATCATTCGCGTGTTCCGCAAAAACCGGCTCAAACCCGAAGACAACATCACGACCAAGGTTTACCGCCTCATCAACGTCAAAGCCGATTCAGTGCTGACATCACTCAATACGGCGTTCCAGTCATATGCTACCCGCCTCGGCGTACCTGACCTATTTGTCGCGCAGTCAGTGCTCAATGGTCGCGGCGTCATGGTCACAGCGCCCCGTTCTGCGCAAAGCGAACTTGCAACACTGGTGCAATCACTGGACTACGTCCCGCAGCAAGTGCTTGTACGTGCAGTGATATTCGAAACGATTGATACAGACATGGAGGAGATCAACACCGCATTTGTGGCCAAGATGGGTGATGCGACATTAAGCACCCAAGCAGAAAACGGCAGCAATGTATTCTCAGAGCTTGCGGGCGTGTTTTACAACTCACTGAACTTTGACGCTTACGTGAAGTTTTTAAGCGGTAGTGAGCGTGTCTCCGTTCACTCGAAGCCCAGTTTACTCATTAAGCATCAACAAACGGGCCAACTCTCAGTCGGTCAAAACGTCCCGTTCGTGACGGGTTCATACAACGACGAAAACAGCGACAAGCCATTTACAACCATTGAACGCAAAGACATTGGACTAATCCTGCGCGTGACGCCCTACGTGTTCAACAAAGACAAAATCGAAATCAACGTCTATCAGGAACTTAGCCGCGTAGACGGCACAGTAAAAGCAAGTGACATTGTCACGTCAAGCCGCACCCTGCAAACCACTCTCGACATTCGCCCAGGGACAACAATCATGATTGGCGGCGCAGTCAGTCAGGAAAAGAGCAACATGGTTCAGAAAGTCCCCGTTCTGGGCGACATCCCCCTCATCGGCACCCTGTTCCGCTCCAAAAATGACACTGAAACAACGCGGGATTTGAAGATTTTGATTCAAGTAGAGTTAGCCTAGGTTTGTTAGACGTATTAGTAATTCTTGGTACATTTTGTGCGAATCGCACGATACATTAAACACACATTCAGCAACAAAGGCACCCATTATGAGCGACATTATAAAACTGATTGATTCTCGTATTGCGTCGTTAAATGTTGGTTTTTCAGCCGATAAATTTAGCTGCGATGGTGACAGCTATCAGGAGCGCATTATCGATGCTTACTACGACGGCGCTATTGGCGAATTACAAAAGTTAAAGGCAGAAGTTGAGGTAGAAAATGCAGCTTTTAAGCATGACTGAGAATATCGCGCTGTCTGGTGTGGGCACATGGCGTTTTTGATTAAAAAAAAGAGCCGCAACTAGTGCGGCTAAGGAGAGATTTAGGATTAATTATTGTCGTATACGCTTTTATCATGCTCCCGCTATTCTCAGAATCAAGACATGTAGCCATCACTCGCACTTAAGAGGCTCAATTTTGCGAGCCATTGTGAAAAGTGCGAGTGATATAAGGGCGCTTTGCATTAGTTAGAATATGCACTAGAGCTTACCGCCCGATACAGATACATACACCAACAGAACCACCGACCACCTCCGCCCTGCTAGACCAAAGCGAACGATCTGTATCCTCTGACGTATGCGACTTTTCTCTACACTTACCTCGCGTACCGCTTTAATACCCTCGCGAACTTGAGCAATCGCAATGCAGCTTTGTGTTCTTCATTGGGTGCCAGCTTCAAGATGTAAGCAGCTGTAGAAATCTGATGGGGGGATAGTGGCACTTTGTTAGGCATGATGAGCTGCTTACCACTCATCTTCCAGTCGTCCCATTCAGGCTCAGATGGGCACAAATCATGCCCGACATACATACGCATCACCCGCTTGCACAATGGCGGAATGGATTTTCCTTCGTCCCACTTTTTGACCTCAGTCGCAGAAACTAAACATAGTTTCGCGGTGTCTTCGATAGATAGTCCACATGTAAAACGTCTAAAAATGTAGTTTTGCGTTATTTTTCTATTCATAGCTTTTATAACCAACTCTTTTATAATCAAGTTGGTCTCGGGCTATGCATTACTTTTTCTTTTATATACAGGGACTTATATTTACCATAAAGGGCATATAATGCGCACTTGGATTTAATGGTTAACATAGAGGCGACGTGTTGATTATCGCCTCCAACAGTCATGTTATTTGAGCGAAAACTAGCACTATTTGAATGATTGATATGGAAAAACGTTTTTGATGCGCTGCTGTGTGCGACTATCGATGCTGCGTGACATGACCAATTTCGCCGGCTTAAAACGGTTGCTATACACTTTAACGGTTCCGGTAAACGGATTTCGTTTGGCAATTTCTTGGCAATCATGCAAGAAACCTTTTGGCACTTTGCCTTTGTGACGAACAAGCTGTCCATCTTTAAATGCGATGACAATCAAAGGTCTATCAATCAACATAAACGCGAGAAAAATCGCGAACGATATAAATAAAAAATAACCCATAATACTGCTCTAACTGCTCCAGAGTCAGACTCTTGCTGTGAATGCAATCTGTCCAACGGCTACATATCGAGTAAGTTGCTCAAATCTTTTTTCAATGCATCTACTTGCTTGCTTGCGCTCTCTGTACGGTTTGCCTCGGACAACAAATACTCGATGGTATCGGATAAGGTCGCGTCTAGCTCATGCGCTTTTTGTGAGAGCCGTTCCCAAACCCGGTAATCCAAATCAATTGATTTTTTGCGGGTGTGTTCTTGCTCGGCATTGAAGTGACGCTTTCGCTTGGCACGAATCGCTTGTTTGAGCTTGTTATCGAGCGCTGGCGACATGTGCTTTTCAATCCATTGATTGACGCGCGTTGGCTCATGCTCAATCGCCATTAACGCATCGATAGCCGTTTGTATTTCGGAACTATCAATGTATTTTGTGACGGTGTCACCATCTTTCCATTTTTTGACTAGATAGGTCCATTTCCAGCCAGCTTCGAGGTTTTCGAGTTGTTGATATTTCATATGCCCAAGCTTTGATCACGCCGATTGGTGACAGCGTAACACCAACTGTCAATCTGTTCAATTATCACACATAGTAAAAGCGGCGTATCGATCCCCTGCCCATCGTTTACCGGTGTGCCCATGCGAGTATGCCTATTCGCCCAGTGTGTTATCCTTTATACTCGTTCCATTCTAATCCTAGTCAGTAATCATAGACATGCATGAAGTTGATTGGCGTGATGCCAAACCACATTATTCTCAGTTTACCCCAGCAATTGCTCAATTTGAGACATTGGAAGCGGCTGAGCTATTCTCACTCCAATCTCGACTTGGTCGCGCGTTCCGGTGGCTAATGACACCAGACTGTCCAACACAGTGCTTAGTCGTCATGTCCTCTGATTTGCCGGGCTATCTTAATGCGTACCAGGATGCGTTAACCCAAATTGATGCACGTACCCCCGTGATTGTGGGTGAAAACATCACTGAAACATCACTATTCGGCTTTGCTTATGATGAAAACAAAAACGTTACAGCGTCACAAAAGCAATTTGGCTTAATTCACCAAGCTCACCAAGGCGCTATCATTCTTAAAATCGCAGATGTGCTTCAACAACCACGTGTTTGGCTTCGTTTGCGTCAGCTACTCGCCACGGGTCGCTTACCCTGGCAAACAGCACGTGCCGATCAACTGACCACATTGCCMGATGAGGCGCTCAGCGTCCGAGTGATACTGGTGGGCGATCGACAATGGTTAGCAGATTTTGAGACTCATGAACCTGACTTGTACGATGGTATCGCCGCATTCGCGGAGTACGAGCAAGACATTGAAGTCAATGAGAACAATATTGAAGCCTATCTTGCTTGGCTAAAAGGCATTGCAAATCAGTTAACAGATAAAAGCATCACTGACACTGCCATTGTCCAACTGATGCAAGCGGGAGCGCGAGAAAGCGAAGCCCAGCACCGTATGCCTTTGTGCCCAGTGTGGTATCAGCAGCTGCTTGGCGAAGCACTTATGCATGCTGAAAATCAATTGGACGGGGACGCAATTGCTAAGGCATTAGCAGAGCGCTATCAACGTGCCGCCTACTTACCCGAGCGAGCGATTGAAGATATCCATAAAGGCCAAGTATTTATTGATACTCGCGGTGAACATATTGGCCAAATCAACGGTCTCACTGTCATTGAAGTCCCTGGCCATCCCATGAGCTATGGTGAACCGGCACGTATTTCATGTGTTGTACACTCTGGCGACGGCGACATTGCCGATGTGGAACGCAAAGCGGAACTCGCGGGTAATATCCATGCTAAAGGCATGATGATTATGCAGGCCTTTGTTAGCGCCGCACTCAATCTTGATGAACCATTGCCCTACTCAGCGTCCATTGTGTTTGAGCAATCTTATTGTGAGGTCGATGGTGACAGTGCTTCCTTGGCAGAGCTGTGTGCTTTTGTTAGCGCGCTTTCCTTGCAACCTATCAATCAAGCGATTGCGATTACGGGTGCTGTCGACCAGTTTGGACGAGTGCAAGCCGTGGGAGGGATCAATGAAAAAATCGAAGGCTACTATCAAGTTTGTGCGCATCGTGGCTTAACTGGTCAGCAAGGCATTGTATTACCGAAAACAAATCTGTCATCGCTCTGCCTACGCCAAGATGTCGTGGATGCAATAAAAGCCGGTCAATTTCATATTTGGGCAGTTGATGATGTCGAACAAGCGCTTCCTATCGTGACTGGGCTCCCATTCTCAGGAGACGAAGGCGAAACATTACTTGGCAAAATTTCTGACAGGATCGATCACTTTCATAATGGTGAAAAACAAACCTGCAACACTTTGTTTAGCCGATTAAAAAACTGGTTGGGCCAGTACTGATCCGAGTTGTTTGGCGTACACGTGTACGCTAATCTGCTCGCAATTGAATAAGGAGCAGTTTAGATATAATGAAACGCCAAAATTCCTATAACCGTGAAGACCTTCTCGCCTCTAGCCAGGGTGAACTATTTGGCCCTGGCAGACCGCAACTCCCCGCGCCTAACATGCTAATGATGGATCGCATTGCTGAAATCACCGAACAAGGTGGAGATTTCGATAAAGGGGTCATCATCGCCGAGCTCGATATTAATCCTGACCTTTGGTTCTTCGATTGCCACTTCCCGGGTGATCCTGTGATGCCGGGTTGTTTAGGTCTTGATGCGATGTGGCAGCTTGTGGGATTCTTCCTTGGCTGGGTTGGTGGCGAAGGTAAAGGACGTGCGCTTGGTGTCGGTGAAGTCAAATTTACCGGCCAAGTACTTCCTACTGCCAAGCAAGTACGCTACGAAATTCACATGAAGCGAGTGATTAACCGCAAGTTGGTGATGGGTGTTGCTGACGGGCGCGTGCTTGTCGATGGCAAAGAAATCTATGTCGCCAAAGACCTGAAAGTAGGTTTGTTCCAAGATACATCAGCATTCTAACTAATACTGTATCTCTACACTTCTCCAAGCCGGCATCTACGCCGGCTTTTTATTATCCCCGACGCGCTTTAATAGACTTTTAAATTGAATTTAGTGATCTAGCTTAATGGGAACTCGTTAGGTATGATTTATTTTTGCTTTACACATAAAGTTATAGTGCATTAAACAACCAAGAAAAAGGCCTTACCCGAACGATAAGGCCAAAAACACGGCAATAAATGATTACTTCATCATTTCAGATTTATTACTTCTGCCTTCACGCCAGCCACCAAGCCAGTGGCTCCTTGCATCCGTTTGTTGGTAAGGACATATATCAGACGATCGACCGTTGATACCTGCTTGGAAGCCTTTTGACTGTGCACGTTCCAAACGATCTCGCTTCTGTCTTTTCATAGAGTCGCCCTCTTTATTCCATCTTATTCAGTGCTACTTGCTATCGCAAGGATGCTTCTGTCCGTGACGTTTTTATGAAGCATCCTCTACAGCTTCGATCATGATTATTTTTTAATCAAGACATATCGCACCAATGACAATGAAATTGTGAGTCGTGCCCAAGCCTATTAGTGACAACGTCACTATATGTCTTGCTGCATGGCCTCTAATTCTTCCCACCGTTCAAAGGCTTGCTCCAATTCTTGCTCGGCTTCCGAGAGTCTTGTGAGCTTTGGCTGAGTAACCTCCTGACTTTTAGAGAAAAATTCAGGATCATTCATTTCTGTTTGTAGGCTGTCGATTTCGGCTTCTAGCGCTTCAAGCAGTGCTGGCAAGGCCTCAAGCTCTCGTTGCAATTTATAAGATAACTTACGAGGTTTACCTTTAGGTTTTGCCGTCTTTTGTTCCGTATCTTGGGTGTTTTTTACACTCTTGGGGTCGGATTTTGACGGTGCGACCGCTTGCAAAAATTGCTCACGCTGCTGTTGTGCATCATGGTAGCCGCCTACAAACTTATTGATGGTTCCATCGCCTTCGAAAATCCAGCTATGTGTTACGGTATTATCAACAAAGTGGCGGTCATGGCTAACGAGCAACAAGGTGCCTTGGAATTGCGACAGCAAGTCTTCGAGTAGCTCCAAAGTTTCAATATCAAGGTCATTGGTTGGCTCATCGAGTACCAATGAGTTAGCTGGCTTTAAAAAGAGTTTCGCCAGCAATAGCCGGTTCTTTTCACCGCCAGATAGCGCTTTGACCGGTGTTTGAGCGCGTCGAGGATGGAATAAGAAATCTTGTAAATAGCCCATCACATGGCGTTTACGGCCGCCAACGTCGACTTCGGTTTTCCCACCCGCCAAGTTGTCGATCACGGTTTTTTCCGGATCGAGCTTTTCTCGGTATTGGTCAAAATAGGCGACATCTAACTTGGTGCCAACGTGCAAATGGCCAGTGTCAGGCTCGAGTTGCTGAAGCATGAGCTTTAATAGCGTACTCTTTCCGCACCCATTGGGACCAATCAATGCAATGCGATCGCCACGCATGACAGTAAAGCTAAAAGGCTTAATTAAGGGTTGCTCTTGATAGGTAAAGCTGATGTTCTCAGCCTCAAAGACAATCTTACCGGAGCGAGATGCATCATCGAGCTGGAGATTCGCGTTACCCTGTAACTCAACCCGACTGGCGCGTTCTTGTCGTAACGCCTTCAACGCACGCACTCGCCCTTCGTTACGCGTTCTTCGCGCCTTGATGCCTTGTCGAATCCACGCTTCTTCTTGCGCGAGTTTCTTATCAAACTCGGCATTTTGCTCCGCTTCAACGCGCAGGGCTTCCTCTTTGCCTTCGAGATACTTGTCGTAATCACCGGGCCAAGAAGACAGCTTGCCGCGATCGAGATCTAAGATACGCGTTGCCATGGCTCGAATGAAAGAACGGTCGTGAGATATAAAGACAATGGCGCCTTTAAAGTCTTTTAAGAACTGTTCTAGCCACAGGATGGTCGATACATCAAGGTGGTTTGTTGGCTCATCAAGCAGCAGTACATCGGGCTCGCAGACTAATGCTCTCGCTAGTGCAGCTTTACGTTGCCAACCTCCCGAGAGTGCATTTAATGCGGTGTTGCCGTCTAAACCTAATGCGCCTAATACCACCATAATCTGATTGTCGAAACGCCACGCGTCTGCATGGTCAAGAGCTTCTTGTACACGCGCAAGCGCGGCAATGTTGCGATCGCTAGGATCGGTTTCGATCGTCGCGATCAACTGGTGGTATTCCTTGAGTTTCGCGCCCGCCTCGGCCAACCCTTCGGCGACATAATCGAAGACAGTACCATCGCTGTCGCGCGGCGGATCTTGCTCAAGACGCGAGACTTTTAATTCAGATTGGCGTTGAATCGAGCCATCATCCAGTTGAACTTGACCGTCAAGCACCTTCATCAACGTCGATTTTCCCGCGCCGTTGCGTCCCACCAAACATACGCGTTCGCCCGGTTGTAAAATAAAGTCCGTGTTGTCGAGTAGAGGATTATCGCCGTACGCTAACTGTGCGCCGGTAATTTTAATCAATGCCATGTTCTATTAACCAAGCCTGTAATTGTGTTGAATCGAATGGCCAGCCAAGCTCTGCCCTCACCTGTCCTCCCGGCGTCAGCACGGCAATCACAGGAATAGTGACACCGTAACGCTCAAATAAATTGTCATCGAAGGCGATATCTTGGGTGTCGAGGGGTGTCTGGCACCCCAACGACTGATAGAGTTCATAGGCTTGCTCACAGAGGTGACAGCCTTCCGTGCTGTAGAGCATTAATGCCATACTTAGGCCTCTTGGTGACGAATGATCCAACAGTTATGAATATGAGGATTGCGCGCGAAATCTTCTGGTATCGAGCGCTTAGTTATATTTTCAACGCGTAAGCCAGCTTCAGCCAGCGCGTCGGTATCCATTTTGAAATGCCGTTTGTTGTTAGAGAAAATGATCTCACCGTCTGGGCGAAGCCGCTCTTTCAGTGCTAACAAAACATCGACGTGATCGCGCTGAACATCAAACGTCGTGTTCATGCGTTTGGAGTTAGAAAACGTCGGTGGATCAATAAAAATCAAGTCAAACTGGCGATCTGATTGGCTTATCCACTGCAAGCAATCGGCATTTTCAAATTGATGTTGACGACCCACAATGCCGTTGAGCTTCATATTACGTTCGGCCCAGGCCAAATAGGTTTTGGACATATCGACCGTGGTTGTTGAGCGAGCGCCCCCAACCGCCGCGTGGACGGATGCACTGCCGGTATAGGCAAAAAGGTTTAACACGTCTTTACCCGCGGCTTTCTGGCCAATGAGTTTGCGCGTTGGGCGATGATCGAGGAATAAGCCGGTATCGAGATAGTCGTAAAGGTTAACCTCCAAGGCAACCCCATATTCATGGACCGTCATGGTACGTTCGCCTGCCGCCAGCTTCTGATACTGGTTATTCCCTTTTTGTTTTTCGCGGGTTTTGAGGACAACTTTGTTGACGTCAATTCCGGTCACCGCGATCGATGCTCGAACCATATCCAGCAAACGACGACGCGCTTTCTCTGGTTCAATCGTCTTGGGCGCGGCATACTCTTGAATGACTAAATAGTCACGATAGCGATCAATGGCCGCTTTATAGTCCGGCAAATCCGCATCGTATAGGCGATAGCATTCTAACCCTTCTTTTTTCGCCCATTTATCTAACTTGGCCATGTTTTTACGCAAGCGATTGGCAAAGTCGGGCGCGACATCCGTGCTCCCGTGCGCCTCTTTATCCTGATCGGATCGGGGCTTCTCGCCACGCGCGGTAATACCATATGTTTTCATTACGCAATCAATCGCGCCATTGCGTAGCTTGAACTTGTCATCCGCGCGCATACGTAAACAGCTCAGCAACTCCTCAGAGCCTGAATACAGTGATACCTGATTACCGGCAAAACTCTGCTTGAGGTGATCACCAAGTTGGGTATATAGCGCAATCAAACCTGGGGTTGTGCCAAGACGCTCACCATAAGGTGGGTTGGAGAGAATATGGCCGCCAGTAAAGCCTTCAGGTAGCGTAACCTGAGTGGCATCGGCAACGTCAAACGTAATCAGTTCGCCAACCCCAGCGCGTTTTGCATTCGCCCTCGCCGTTTCGACCACCCGCGGGTCATTATCAAAGCCAAAAAAGCGGGTTTGGCACTGACTCACGCCACGTTTTGCTTTAACGCTCGCTTCAGCTTTAATGCTCTTCCAAGCGTCACTGTCCAACCCAAGTAATGATTCAAACCCCCAACGTTTCCGTTTCAAGCCCGGAGCCACGTTCGCCGCGATCATCGCCGCTTCAATCACCAAAGTGCCTGAACCACACATCACATCCATAAACGGTTGTTCAGGCTGCCAACCACAACGTTTTACCAGTGCAGCAGCATGGGTTTCACGCAATGGCGCCGCACCAGCTTGTGTACGATATCCGCGTTGGTGCAAACCACTGCCAACCATATCGATACCGAGCACGCCCTGCTCTTTAGATAAGCGCATGTGAATGCGTAAATCGGGCTGCTCGCGATCGATACTCGGTCGAGGGAAGTTCATTTTTTCAAACTTATCGACGATAGCGTCTTTTACTTTCAGTGCACCGTATTGGCTGTTGCGGATTTCACGGTTAGTCCCGTTAAAGTCGACGGCAATACGCTGACTGGAATGAAAGTAATCCGGCCAATTGATGGCAGTGGCGCCGAGATAGAGATCCATATCATCGCGCACCGTAAACTCACTCAGTACCAACACAAAGCGAGAAGCAATACGGCTCCATAAACAACACTGATACAGGGTTGCGTCGTCGGCTTTAAACTTCACGCCTGCGTGAACTTGTTTGAGGTTGGTGGCACCGAGTTGTTCTAGCTCTTGTGCAAGCAAGTGCTCGAGGCCTCGAGCGGTTATCGCGAGATAGTATTTCATTGGTTCTCTACACCCTTGGGGCGTCATTTATCAAATTGGCGCCGATTATACATCAAACTGAACCTACTCGTGGGATTAAGCCACATCATCCACATTGATTGTTGAAATAATCACCACCGATTTGTTTCTGATAAGAATCAATCCAACCAAGACAACTGTTTCCATCAAGACACAAGTGTGTCTGTCCGCAATCAAAGTCTGTTTCCAAATAGAAACACCAGCATGAATCCCTTTCGTGGCAAGGGTTGTCGGCGACTCTATATAGCCATTGGTAAGCATTCACTATGAACAAAACTCACGCAAACAAGGCCATCGTGTTTTTAAATAGACAGATTAAATCCCATCAGGCAACAACAACGCCCACCCAAATTGGTATAGACCATGAGATATATTTAAAAGCGTATAGCACGGGAAAATAGGAAGGAAACGGTAATAGATTGCCGCAATAACGGTGTTTTTTAAGTCAGATTGGCCCCATAGTGGTGCGACTTTTCGCACGAATTTTGTTCAATCAGTAGATATAGATCACATTTTAATCGTTAGGCTGTTCGTAAATAGAAACGAATTTAGCCAAAGAAGCGGAGAAAATTCATGAATGATGAACGGAGATTATGAGAGGTAGGAAGCAAATAAAGCGTGGGCTGGTACCAAAAATGGTACTCAGCCCACTAACGCAAATCGACCTTTTCGGTTATTTGTTTGAGGTATGAATTGAGATAACCGGTCGTTCATTACTTTAATCGCACCACAAAACGCCAAGGTTTTATTGTCGCTAAGCTGAAAATCGGCCTCACGAGCGAGCATGCACAATGAAGCCGAGCCTGCGTTTTCTATGATTAGAAATGGCGCCCTATCTCCCGCTTGGCTTTGAAGCTCCACAACCTGCCCACACTCAGGTGCTGAGAGCGGTTCAAGCTGAGGGTCAAAAAACCAACTTTTCGGTAAGATAGGTTTGTGGAAGCGATAGGCTGCCACTGCGTTCAAAGCGAGTTCGGCTCGCCGAGGAGCCGACAAATCGAGGCATGACAAAGTATCTGTCATGCTCTGAAAAAGGGATGCGTCCTCTACAGAGAATGGGGACTCAGAGAACGCATCGGGGATGAGGTGTTTGGCACTGATGGCGACGCGAAATAGCATGTCATCGCCCAAATCAAGCATTAGCGATTCCGACTCGGTGTCGAAATACCATGTCCATGCATTGTTAGGTTTTAACATACTCAGCTCCCGCGACGATACATCTAATGGGGTATCTGGCTTTGCCAAATGTGCCACATTCCCGAAGTGTAATGGCTTAAGGGCAAAAAAAAAGGGGAAGAAACCTTCCCCTTTTCGCGTTAAAACCTTTATTTTTTATACAAAATTTTAGTGATGGTTAGATATTGCGTACTAATTGCTTCACTAAGCCCGGACCGTGATAAATCAGTCCAGTGTAAACTTGTACCAGTGCAGCACCCGCTGCCATTTTTTCGCGAGCCGCCATCACCGAATCAACCCCGCCGACCCCAATAATGGGTAAGGCACCCTCTAGGGCTTGGTGAAGACGGCGAATAATCTCGGTACTCTTCAGTTGAACAGGTCGACCACTGAGGCCACCCGCTTCTTGGTAATGTGGCATACCGTCAACCAATGCGCGATCTAAGGTCGTGTTCGTCGCGATCACTCCATCAATTTGATTTCGCACTAATGTTTGCGCAACTTGCTCAATTTCCTCTTCAGTCAGATCAGGTGCTATCTTGACCGCAAGCGGCACATACTTGCCCTGCTCTTCGCTCAAGCGTGCTTGTTCCGCTTTCAAGGTGCTCAGCAATTCATCTAGCGCTTCACCGTATTGCAAGCTTCGCAGCCCAGGCGTGTTGGGAGACGAGATATTCACCGCAATGTAATCGGCGTGCGCATATACCTTTTGCATACAAATGACATAGTCGTCCGTGCCTTTCTCAATCGGCGTATCTTTGTTTTTGCCGATATTGATACCAAGGATCCCATCAAACCCTTTGGCTTTTTTAACGTTTTCAATCAGCGCATCCACACCCAGATTATTAAAGCCCATGCGATTAATAATCCCCTCTGCATCTTTGATGCGGAACAATCGCGGCTTATCATTTCCTGGTTGTGGTCGTGGTGTCACCGTTCCGACTTCGACAAAGCCAAACCCCATCGCTCCAAACGCTTCTATGCACTCACCATTTTTATCAAGCCCTGCGGCGAGGCCAACGGGGTTTTTGAAGTTGAGTCCCATAACGGTAACAGGACGAGGAGGAAGATGCTGAGAGTAGATAAAACGAAGGGGGGTCGAATGAAAACGGGAAAGCGAGCTGATCGTTAAGTCGTGTGCTTTTTCTGGATCCAATTGAAAGATTGCCGGTCTGGCGAGGCGGTATAGCATTATCCCTCCTAATAAAAAAGCCCCGTTATAAACGGGGCTAGATTATTGCGTTATTACTGCTTTAATTCAAATTTAAAAGCGATAATTCACGCAGCGCAACCGAGAATTTTGCAAATTCATGGACCGAGCCGACTTTGAACTCATCCACAATACTGCGCCAGCGGCCCAGAATCATGGCATGCTCTTCCATCCATGCGTCGAGTCCCGCTTCTGCATCTTGTTTCGGATCCATTTCTGAAACAATACGCGCAGTCAGCAAACGTTGCTGCCAATCCAAATCTTCTCGGAATGAAGCACGCGCCAGAGCCTGCCAGTGGTTGTCGACCGGTTGGTTGTTGATTTGTTTCAAGAACCAATGCAACGATAAATTATCACCCAGCACATAGTATAAGCGTGCCACCAGCTCGAACGGTTTATCTAACTGCTCGGATACTTGCGCCAAGTCGAGGCCCGAGAAGATGCTGGTCAAACGACACACTTTGCTTGCCAACTCATCAGGTACACCCGCTTTGCGCAGTTTCTCCGCCTGATCATCGTGTTCTTTAATCTCACTGTCGACCAAGTAGCTATCCAGGTTCGCTGCCAAGTTTTGTAACGCGGGACGATAAAACGCCACTTGCGCTTCAATGCTCTCGCCTTTGCGTTTGTTGCGAAGCATCCAGCGGGTTGCGCGACGCAACATGCGACGACAACGGAACAAAATATCGTATTGAACGGACGCACTCACTTGGTTATCCAATGCGCGAACATCATCAAATATCTGTTCAAAACCAAAGATTTCGCGAGCAATCGCGTAAGATTTAGCAATGTCACTCACACTGGCACCGGTTTCGTCTTGCATACGGGTGATAAAGTTAAAGCCCATATCATTCGACATTTGGTTCGCCAGCACAGTCGCAATGATCTCACCACGCAGTGGGTGCGACTCCATCTCTTGACGATAGTGACGTTGTAACTCTTTGGGGAAATAACCGGGGAGCAGTTGGCCAAAGTGACTATCTTGCGTCACCTCCTCGACCACCAGCTGCTCTTTTAACACCATTTTGCCATATGCAACCAGCACGGCAATTTCTGGACGTGTTAAACCATTTCCTCGTAAGTTACGTTCCGCGAGCGTTTCATCATCAGGTAGATACTCAAGCGCACGATCTAACTTGCCCTCTTTCTCGAGATAATGAATAAAGCGGATCTGCTCTTTGAGCAACGACGCTTGCTGATTGTGCGTGACAGAGATAGATTCACTTTGACTGTAGGCATCTTCCAGCACAATCTCAGAAACATCATTCTCCATTTTCTCCAGCAGTTGATTACGCTTTTTCAAGGTAAGATCGCCGGATGCCACCAAGCCATTCAATAGGATCTTGATGTTGACTTCGTTATCCGAGCAATCAACGCCACCCACATTGTCAATAAAGTCAGTATTAACACGACCACCTTTTAGTGCGTATTCAATACGTCCTAATTGCGTCATGCCGAGATTACCGCCCTCACCGATAATGCGCGCGCCCACTTCCTTGCCGTTAACACGTAATCCGTCATTCGCACGATCACCCACTTCTGTATGGGTCTCGTTTGCGGCTTTCACGTACGTCCCGATCCCGCCATTCCAGAGCAGATCCACTTTGGTTTGCAGGATCTGCTTGATCAAGTCGTTCGGCGCCATGGATTGCTTACGCGTACCCAATAGCTTTTGGATCTCTGGCGTCAAGGTGATGGATTTCGCACGACGAGAGAAAACGCCGCCGCCTTTTGAAATCAGCTTACTGTCATAGTCTTCCCAACTAGAACGAGGCAAGTTGAATAAACGCTCACGTTCTTTCCAACTTTTTGCGGCATCCGGTTCTGGGTCAATAAAGATATGCATATGGTTAAAGGCCGCGACCAAGCGAATATGCTTAGAAAGCAACATGCCATTACCAAATACATCGCCGCCCATGTCACCAATGCCAACACAGGTAAAATCTGTCGTCTGGCAATCGATGTCTAGCTCGCGGAAATGGCGTTTTACCGACTCCCAGGCCCCTTTCGCGGTAATGCCCATTTTCTTATGGTCGTAACCATTGGAACCACCAGAGGCAAAGGCATCCCCTAACCAGAAGTTGTATTGTGCTGAGACACTGTTCGCCAAATCAGAGAAGGTTGCCGTGCCTTTATCCGCCGCAACCACCAGATAAGCGTCATCATCATCATGGCGCACCACCTCATTTGGTGGGGTTAGTTCGCCCTCGATGATGTTATCCGTGATATCCAACAGACCTTGAATGAAAATACGGTAACAGCGTTGACCTTCTGCAAAGATCTCATCGCGACCGGTAAACTGGTGTTGGCGTTTACAGACGAATCCGCCTTTCGCGCCTACCGGCACAATCACGGTATTTTTCACCTGTTGTGCTTTAACGAGGCCAAGCACCTCGGTACGGAAGTCTTCTTGACGATCTGACCAGCGCAAACCACCCCGAGCGACTTTTCCCCCGCGCAGATGCACACCTTCCACATCGGGTGAGTATACGAAGATCTCGTAGGCTGGCACCGGTTGAGGGATCTCAGGAATGTCTGCAGGTTGCAATTTTAATGATAGATACGGCTTATCCAGGCCATTCTCTGGGTCTTTTTGGAAGAAGTTGGTGCGCAATGTCGCCAACATCATTTCCATATAACGACGGATAATCCGATCGTCATCCAGACTTTCCACTTGCTCAAGCGCGTCTTCGATCTGGGCGATCAATTTGTCTTGCGCACGCTGGGTATTCTTCGCCGCTGGATCAAATCGTTTGTTAAACAGTTGAACCAGCAAACTCGCTAGATCAGGATGGGACGCCAGCGTCTCTTCAATGTATGCCTGACTAAACGGAAAACCGACTTGTCGCATATAACGCGCATAGGCACGAAGGATAGTCACTTCACGACCCGATAGTCCTGCATTCAAGACTAAACGGTTAAATCCATCGTTATCTAACCGTCCGTGCCAAATATCAGCGAAGGCCTGCTGGAAACGATCCCGCGCTTTCGACAAGTTGAAGGCTGAACCGGCACTGTGCAACATCGAGAAGTCGAGAATCCAATAGACGTCACCATGACTGGTTTCGACTTCATAGGGCGATTCACCAATGACACGCAGACCGAGGTTTTCCAACATCGGCATCACATCGGATAAGTGGATCGGCTCACCTTTTTGGAACAGTTTCAGGCTCACCGCATTCGAGTGATGACTCACCTCTTGTGGACGATAGAACAACATGTCCAACTTATGGTCGTCACTTAAGCCTTCCAAACGTTCAATATCAGCCACCGCAGAACCAGGCAACATCGCTTCTTTATAGGAACGAGGGAACGCGCGTAGGTAACGCTTCGCGATCGGCGTACCTCGGTTTTCGCCAAAGTTGGCAATCACCGCTTCTTGTAAACGGTCATCCCATGATGAAGCCGCTTCGGTAAGGTTTTGCTCAATCTTTTTCACATCAATATCGAAGTTGTTATTATCGACCCGCACAATGTAATGCGTGCGTGCCAATGGGCTTTCAGAGAAGAAGGTGTTGAACTCAACATCCTGATCAGAACCAAAGTACTGCTGGAAAATACGTTGCGTCTGACGACGGAATTCCGTGTTGTACCGCTCACGCGTGATATACACCATACATGAGAAGAAGCGGCCAAACGGATCGCGACGGACGAACACACGCAGCATGTCACGGTCTTGCATTTGCACGACGCCCATACCGACATTACGCATTTCATCTTCGGTCGCTTGGAACAGCTCATCACGCGGATAGTTTTCGAGGATGTTCGCCAGTGCTTTCCACGAATGTGACTCTTGATAGAAGCCGCTGTTATCCAGAATTCGGCGTACTTTATTGCGTAATACCGGAATACTGGAGGTCGATTGGTTATACGCCGATGACGCGTAAAGCCCCGTAAAGCGGTGCTCACCAATCACATTTCCCTGCGCATCAAATTTTTTGATGCCGATATAGTCAACATAGGCAGGTCGGTGCACACGCGATTTCGCATTGCTTTTGGTCAGTACCAATAGCTCTTTCTTTAATGCCGTTGCACGCGCAGACTCTGGCATTTCCGACAAGCGCACCACATTCGGTGATTTATGCTTTTTGGCCAGACCGAGTGCATCGCATTCACTGGAGGCGCGAAGCTCATAGTCACCTTCAACGGCCACAAGGTCAAAACACTTGTAACCCATGAAGGTAAAGTTGTTTTCGGTAATCCAGGTCAGAAATTCAATCGCTTCTTGACGGCGCTCATCATCAAACGGCAGCGCGGCCTCTTTCAGTGATTTCACCAAAGACAGCATTTGCTCGCGCATTGGCTGCCAATCATTCACGACCATCACCACATCGGTCAGCGTTTCATGGAGTTCTTTTTCCAACGCTGCCATTTCAGCATCTTCTGACATCTTATCGATTTCGATGTGGAAAGTGCTTTGGAATTGGCCGTTCTCACCGCTGATCTCAACCACATCACCTTGTTGGTTTTTCAACGCTTTCACAGGCGTGTTTAGCATCAGGTGTGTTGTGATCCCCAATCGATTGAGGGCCATACGGACGGAATCCACCAAAAACGGCGCATCCGGGGCGAGGATTTCGACAATGGTATGGGTTGATTGCCAACCGTTACCACTGAGGCTGGGGTTAAAGACCTTAACGAATATTTTATCTTGTTCGAATGTGTTGAGATGGTGCCACATGCTCATCACGGCACCATAGAGATCTGATTCATTGCGTTCCTGCAAATCATTATCAGAAATTTGACCCAATATCCTTTTGGCTAATGCATCGACGAGTGGCTGTTGAGTATCATCCAGTTTATCGGCAATCAGTTGATAAACTTTCTCAAGTAACACCGGTACTATAGGGTCACGCGAGGTCATTCTGGAACTCCGTAGTCCTTTTTTAGACGTTATCTTTGTAGTAAGTATTAGAGGTAAACATTGCGTTAACATACGCACTGCCTAGTGTAAGGCTTGCTACACAAAAACGTTATATCTAAACAGCTGGATTTATACGAATTTCGCGAGAATGTGACTGGTGTAGCTATTTCCTTAGCTACGTTTGGTTAGGCGATGCGCTCGAGAGAACGAAAGCGATTCTCCTCATCGGTGGTAAGTTTAAAACGGCCTCGTATACCGAGTTGTGAGAGATAAGGACGAAAGCGTGCGGCGGGAATTTGCAAGCGTAGTCCCTTGTCGGTAGTGACCACCACACTCGACGCGGCGCCACTGTAATAGAGCTGATACTCTGAATAGGAAATATTGACGTTAAAACGATAATCCATCGTGTTGATACTCGGTCATTTTTTCTCTGCGACAGGGTAACAAAAAAGCCGCCCAAATTGGACGGCTTGATGATCATTGGATCACGATTCGCTCGCCCTATTGTTCGAGCGTTTTTTGCACTTTCTCGTACAAATCGTTAGCCAAGTTATCCATGTCAGCCAACTCTTGTAGTACTTGGCGCATATGCTGCTGACGTTCGGTGTCGTAATACGCCAGTTTAAGCAATGGATCGATTAAACGCGAAGCCACTTGCGGGTTCGATTCGTTTAAGGTTACCAAGATCTCTTTCAAGAATCGGTAGCCACTCCCATCTTTGGCGTGGAAGTGCGCGGGGTTGCGCGAACAAAAGGCACCAATCAAACTACGGGTTCGGTTTGGATTCTTAAGGCTAAATGCCGGATGAGCCATTTGTGCTTTCACCCCTTCCAAGGCATTTTCTGCCGGATTTATACCTTGCAGCACAAACCACTTATCCATCACTAGCCCGTCATGCTGCCACTGGTCGCTAAAGTGCTTCATCAAGGACTCGCGGCATGGCAGTTGGGCGGCGTTGGCCGCATGCAGTGCTGCCATTGTATCGGTCATGTTGTTGGCATTACGGTATTGTGCTTCGACCCAATCATTGCCGTTTTCAGTATGTGCAAGATAGCTTAAACACGTGTTGCGTAAGTCACGCTCACCAATCGCTTTATGGCTGATTTCATATGACGCTTGTGTATATTGGCGATAAACCGTTTCCAGCTCATCAACCATTTCATCCGCGAATTGCTGTTTGAAAGCCGCCATGACCATGTGAATCGCATCCACATCCACAATATCAAACCAGCCCGCCACTTCGTTTTCAGAAGGTAACTTGAGCACTTCTGCAATCAATGCCGGTTCAGTGTTCTCGCTCAGTAGTACTCCACGGAAAGCATCAACCACTGACGCTGGGATCACTATCTTTTCATCATTTTGTACGCGTGCCACATTGGCCTTGATGTGTTTTGCCAGCAAGCTTTGTCCCGCATCCCAGCGAGCAAAGTCATTGCGCGCGTGTTGCAGCAAGAAGGTTAAGTCTTGATCTTGGTAATCATACTCAAGCTTCACCGGTGCCGAGAACTCGCGTAGCAACGAAATCACTGGCTGCTCATCCACCGCATCAAAAATAAAGGTTTGTTCGGCTTCAGTCACCGCCAAGATATGGTGTACAGGCTCTCCATGACGCTGTAACTCAATCACACTGCCATCAGCGCGATACAGTTCAATATCGAGCGGAATATACAATGGTAGTTTTTCCGCTTGATCGGCCGTTGCTGGCGTATGTTGCTTCACATGCAATGCCAGTTGTTTAGTCGCATCGTCATAGGTTGAAGATACATTGAGAACCGGCGTGCCCGATTGACTGTACCAGCGTCGGAATTGGGTTAAATCAATCCCTGAGGCATCTTCCATCGCTTGCACAAAGTCATCGCACGTTGCTGCTGTGCCATCATGGCGTTCAAAGTAGAGCTTCACGCCTTTTTGGAACCCTTCTTCGCCAAGAATAGTGTGCATCATACGAATCACTTCACTGCCCTTTTCATACACTGTCAGGGTGTAGAAGTTATTCATTTCGATCACTTTTTCTGGGCGGATCGGATGCGACATCGGGCTTGCATCTTCAGCAAATTGAGGGCCGCGCATAATGCGAACATTTTCAATACGGTTGACCGAGCGAGAGCCCAAATCAGACGAAAATTCCTGATCGCGGAAAACCGTTAACCCTTCTTTCAGGCTCAGCTGAAACCAATCACGACAGGTGACTCGGTTCCCCGTCCAGTTATGGAAGTATTCATGACCAATAACCGCCTCAATCCCCAAATAGTCGGCATCGGTTGCCGTCTCTGCATTGGCAAGCACATACTTGGAGTTAAAGATATTGAGGCCTTTGTTCTCCATAGCACCCATGTTGAAGAAATCAACGGCCACGATCATGTAGATATCAAGGTCATACTCAAGGTCGAAGCGTGTTTCATCCCATTTCATCGCATTCTTAAGCGAAACCATGGCGTGATCGGCGCGATCTAAGTTGCCTTTATCCACGAAAATTTCGAGGGCCACTTCACGACCTGAACGCGTCACAAAGCTGTCACGCAACACATCAAAATCACCAGCAACTAGCGCAAACAGATAACTTGGCTTTGCATACGGATCATGCCACTCAACCCAATGACGACCGTTATCCAACTCGCCCGACGCAATTTTGTTACCGTTACTCAGCAAGTATGGATAAGACGCTTTATCCGCAATCACCTTGGTGGTGAAACGTGCCAATACATCCGGGCGATCGAGATAGTAAGTAATACGGCGGAAGCCTTCTGCTTCACACTGCGTGCAATACGCACCGCCTGATATATACAAACCTTCAAGGGCCGAATTATTTTCTGGGTCGATCTCGGTTTGGATCGTGAGCGTGAACGCCGCAGGCACATCACGGACGATGAGTTTGCCTGACTCCTCACTGTAGGCCGTCCATGCATCGCCATTGATGTCGATACGCACTAACTTTAGGTTTTCGCCATCCAGTTCAATGTCGGTCGCATTGTCATTTAAACGCTTCACTTGGCTCACGGCCGTTACCAAGGTTGCGTTCGGCTCAAGATCAAACTCTAGGTTTAGGTCGGTAATGGTAAAATCAGGGGCGCGATAATCTTTACGATATTTCGCAGTGGGTTGTTGAGACATGTTGAATCCTTATTATTGGGTGTACCTCAGCCAACAAATCGTGTCAGTGACTGCCTGACGCCAACCTTGGCGAGCAGCGTGCTATACCATACCGCGCTCGCAAAAAGATGACTATAGGTTTAACACTTTGTTATCAATTGTTTGCGTATGCGATGTGTAAAAAACGCCTCACAAACTGTCAATGTGACGATAAAACCTCTCAAATTGGCGAATTATGCAGCATATTGTCAACGCAGGCTGCCAATCCGGCAGGAAATATAATGTGACGACGGTTAAATTTTACAGAAATTGCGGTACTATGACGCCAATTTCGTTTTGTAACACGTAAGGCGTTCCACACGCATGCACAATCCGATCATCACTTCACTGCTGGATACGGACGCATACAAGCTGAATATGCAGCAAGCCGTCTTTCATCACTATCGTGACGTTCACGTCACCGCGGACTTCTATTGTCGGAGTGATGAGAATTTAACTCCGCTAAAAGACGCGGTGATAGCGCAAGTGAACGCGCTAGGCTCACTGCGTTTTACTGAGCAGGAGTTAAATTATCTGGCCTCGCTCGAGCTCTATCAAGCAGATTTTCTCTCATACCTGAAGCACTTTCAGCTTCGCCCAGAGCAAGTTACTGTCACTATCGAAGAAGGACAGCTGGCGATTCATATTGCTGGTCCGTGGTGCGAAGTGATTCTCTGGGAAGTGCCATTACTCGCGATTATCTGTGAGTTACGGAATCGCATCTGCTACCCCACGTTCGGGGTGGAGCACGCATTGGCCCGACTTGAGGAGAAACTGAATCATTTACCCGAAGACGGCTTTGCCGATGACTTTCAATTGGTCGACTTCGGCACACGTCGCCGCTTCTCGCGTGATGTGCACTATGCCATCGTTAAACGCCTGAAAGCCGCTTATCCCCCGCTAAAAGGCACCTCCAATGTTTGGTTAGCGAAAGAGCTTGGCCTGCCCCCAGTTGGTACCCAAGCTCATGAGTGGTTTCAAGCGCATCAGCAGCTGGCGGGAGCGTTGGCCGATTCACAACAGCTTGCGCTACGTGTTTGGTTAAAAGAATATCCAAACAGTCTGGGCATCGCTCTGACCGATTGCATCAATATGGATGCTTTCCTTCGTGATTTTGACAGCGAACTCTCGCAAGCCTTTACCGGCCTGCGTCATGACAGTGGCGATCCCATCGCTTGGGGAGAAAAAGCCATTGCCCACTACCAGCATCACGATATCGACCCTGACTCTAAGACGTTGGTCTTCTCTGACAGCCTCACGCTGGCCAAGGCTATTCATATCTATCGCCATTTTTCAGGGCGGGTGCAAACATCGTTTGGAATTGGTACCCAATTAACCTGTGATCTACCCGACGTGAAAACCCTTAACGTGGTGATCAAGCTCACTAGCTGCCAAGGCAAACCCGTCGCCAAAATCTCCGATGAGCCAAACAAAGCAATTTGTAAAGACGAGGCGCATTTGAGTGCGCTGAAAGCGGCATTTAGACTGATTGATTAAATAGTCAGGTACAAAAAATGCCCGCTGTGATACGGGCATTTTTTTCATCGCGTGACGGGCTGGTTGTCTTGTTTGGGGCACTATTGTCGTTCTAGAACCGCTTCCATTCCAAACACATCATTGGTTAATCGCAATGTGTCTGCTGCTAATTGAAATTGCGATGAGTGACGGCCGTCCCGGTAGATCAACATCAGGTTGTCGCCTTCCACCAAATAGACCCCGCGATGAGTGACTGAGCTCCCATCATCCCCGCGCACCTGCATCGCGAATAAGAAGTCGGGCCGTAATTGCAGCGACACCCCGTCAACGTGTTCACTCACATCTTCGCCTGAGATGCTGTGGGAACGCCACAAACCGCTTAAATCTTCTGGCAGGAGCTTGGTAAAGACCGCACCTTGCAGTTGCAATTGGTTATGATTGAGCTGATAGGCATGCCGCTGCTCGATGCCTTCATTATCGTACAGGCGTAATATGTTCTCGTTGATGTCGTACTGCCCTGCAGCGGTTTCGAGTTGTCCATCATGACGTAACAAATCGATACGAAACTCGTAATTGGAATTAAAAGACAGATTAATCGCTTTGTAAGGATGTGGGGCTTGCTCAACGGGCATGTCGCTAAACCAATACCAATCCCCCAGCAGTAATGGGAAATCCACGCGAGAGAGCTCTTCGCTGCGAACCGGAAGCGACACGATGATCGCTAACATACACCCAAGTAAGAGACGCATAACTCACCCCACTGACCGTTATTCCTATCAATAAGGTTAGACGCAGATCTCAAAATGCTACAATTTTTTGATATTGATCTCGTTTTATCGGTTCATCAACATCGGCACGTCATCTCCATGTCATAAAAAAAGCCTAGGCAATTGCCTAGGCTTGTCGTGACACCAACCGAGGATGATCAACGATTAGCGATTAGAGTGGCAAGATCATTGGTAATGCTCGCCGCTTCCTCTAAGTAGGCGTCGGGTTCTTCGTAATCCTTCGGCACATCATCGAGCGATTTAAACGGCGGTTCGCCCATGGCTTTTTGACGTGCATTTAGGCGCGCCAAACGTTCTTTATCCTCGCGATCCATTTCCTGCCGACGCACTTTCTCATTCAAGGAAATACTGTTTTTATCTTTTTCCTGCTGATAAAGCGCAATGTCTTCGCGGATAAAACCAAACTCACGGTCTGAAGCAATGCGGGTTTGATGGCGCTTGGTCAACGCATCAATCACGTCATCAGGCAGCTTCATTGCCGAGTATTCCGCAGGGGCAATTTGATCCCATGGCAACGCGTTGTCTTCCATGCTCTCACCAGTTTCATCGGGGGATACCGGCGATGGAAACGCAATGTCGGGTACCACGCCTTTATTTTGGGTGCTGCCACCGCTGATGCGATAGAATTTTTGAATGGTGTATTGCACGTAACCTAAAGGCTTTTCGAACAAATCATAAATATGATTTAGCGAGCGGTGCTGCTGCACTGTACCTTTACCGAATGACTGTTCGCCAAGCACAATTGCACGGTGGTAATCTTGCATGGCCGCGGCAAAAATCTCTGACGCCGACGCACTGTAACGGTTAATCAGTACCGTCATCGGCCCGTTGTAGAAACTCTTGCCATCACTGTCGTTGTTGACCTTAACCCGACCGTAGCTATCGCGCACTTGCACAATCGGACCTTTGTCGATGAACAAGCCACTCAACGCTGTTGCTTCACTCAAAGCGCCGCCACCGTTATTACGCAAGTCCACCACAATACCACTGACATTTTGCGCGGTGAGCGCTGCCAACTCTTTCTTGGTATCTTCAGCCAAACCGACATAAAAGCCCGGCACCGTCAGCACCCCTACTTTTTGATCGCCACGTTCAATCACGTCGGATTTGACCGCGCGGTCTTCTAAGCGGATTTTGTCACGAGTAATAGTGACGCTGTAACTTTTAGCGTTGGCGCCTTCAGGCAAAATCTGTAGCCGGACCTCGCTTCCCTTCGGTCCTTTGATCAGCTCGACGACATCATCGAGTCGCCAGCCAATCACATCCACCATCGCCTCGTCTTCTTGACCGACACCGATAATGCGATCTCCCGGCGATAACTGTTTAGACTTTGAGGCAGGGCCACCAGCCACCAACGAACGAATCACTGTATATTCATCCTTCACCTGCAAAACCGCACCAATCCCTTCGAGTGACAGGTTCATCTCAGATTGGAACTGCTCAGCATTGCGCGGAGAAAGATAGCTAGTGTGCGGGTCCACTTCTCGCGCAAACGCGTTCATGTAGACTTGAAACACATCTTCACTGTGACTTTGGGTGAGGCGCTTCAATGCGCTGTTATAGCGCTTACCTAGGGTTTCGCGAATATCGTCATCGTCTTTCCCCGTTAGACGGAGATTCAACGCATCATTTTTAATTCGCTTATCCCAAATCGCATCGAGTTCTTGCTCATTGGCCGCCCAAGGCAGTTCGGTACGGTCGAGAACCATTGACTCGTCTTTAGAGAAATCAAACGGCTTATCGAGAACCTCGAGTGCATATTGGTATCGCTCAAAGCGCTTTTTGAGTACCAAATTGTAGATTTCGTAGGCCGCGTCGGTTTCCCCCTCTTTGAGCTGATCGTCCAGCCGGTCTTTCCAACGCGATAAGGTATCGACATCGCTCTGGGTTAAAAAGACACGGTTGTAATCTAACGTCTCGAGATAACGCTCAAAGATCCCGGCCGAGAAAGCATCGTCGAGAGAAAACTGCTTGTAATGCGAGCGGGTAAAGCGCGAGGTGACACGCTTTGAAGCGGTTTTGTGTTGGGGTTCAGCGGAAAGTGTTGGCAAATCACTGAGTTGAAAGTTGGCCTCTACGGCCTGGGCAGACGCTGCCAGCATCAAGCTGGCAGCGATAGCCGAAAAGCGGCGTCGACAAAACATGCGTCGAGGAGTCTCCTTTAGGCGCTGAGGTGCTCCGCTTTCACTAACATGGTCAAACCGTTAGTAAGACGAACACGCACCTCATCCTTGTTAATTTCAACAATGGTCGCTGGCAGATTACCATTGCCCATGTTCACATTTACGTCTTTTCCTACGACAACGTCGCTGGCGCTGAGTTCGCGACGTGGCTCTTTAGCTTTCTTAGTCATTTTAGCTGGCTTTGGTTTACTCGTACGAGCTTTTGCCGTTTGAGCTGCCGCTTTTTTGCCTTTGGCTGGCGTTTTGCCTTGACCGTCTGCTTTTTTCGCTTGTTGCTTACGACGTTCCGCCGCACGCGCTTTGCTTTCAGCAAGAGTTTGAGCCGCGTGATCTATATGCTCTTGTTCTAGCTCGCCACACGCGTTGCCATCAAGATCGACGCGTGACGCACCCGGTTTCACGCTGTGCAGATAACGCCAGGAAGACGTGTACTGGCGAAGCGCGGCTCGCAATTGGGTTTTGCTTACCTTAGGGTCATCATTCAAGCGTTCTGCAAGATCTTGAAAAATGCCAATTTTTAGTGGCTTGGCTTCGCCTTCAACAGTAAAACATTTAGGGAAACGTTCAGCAATGTAGGCAATGACTTCTTTGCTGTTCGCGAGCTTTTCAGTATTTTCCATGTTTTTTCCTGGCCTGCTGTAGTCAAGCTGCAGCAGAATATCTACGTGTATTTAAGTATGAAAGTGGTGCRTATTATAGATACCTGATATTAAAAAACTACCGAGATTGACGAAATTACAGGTGTTTTTGCAATTCTTTGACCAAGGTAGTCAGGCCCTGTTCATCTTCTTGGTCAAAACGACCCACTGTTGGGCTATCAATATCAAGCACGGCTTGGAGTTGGTTGTCGATTCTAACCGGGACGACAAGTTCAGCGTTACTGGCGGCATCACAGGCGATATGCCCCTCAAATGCGTGTACGTCTTCAATCCGCATGACTTTATCTTGGCTAAAGGCGGCACCGCAAACCCCTTTTTCAAATGGGATCCGAACGCACGCCGGCAGGCCCTGAAATGGTCCCAACACCAACTCTTTGCCATCACTCAAGTAAAAACCCACCCAGTTAATGTCTTCAAGTTGGCTATTCAGTAATGCGCTCACGTTCGCCAGTTTTGCAATCAAACTTGGCTCGCCCTCACATAAAGCAACCGCTTGTTGGGTTAACAGACGGTAAAAATCAGCTTTGTTTTCCATAAATCACTGCATCTCAAACAACAAGACCATTACAATAGAAATAATCCAAAGACATTTCAATTGAGTATCTTGATTTATGATTACTTGGCGCTGGCTTCTTGACCAAGCCCGACCTCATCGTACCCGCCTGATTTGGGCCAATATTGTGGCAATTGTCGCCACCCTGATCAGCGTGCCCATTCCGTTATTGATGCCATTACTGGTCGATGAAGTGCTGCTCGATAAACCCGATTGGGGGCTCGCGGTGCTAAACCACGTATTGCCACAAGCTTGGCAACATGCCGCTTTTTATATCGCGGCGGTGCTTGTCATTGTGGTGTTGATGCGTGCCACCAGCCAAGCGCTTAACATCCTTCAAAGCCGTCAGTTCACCCTGGTCGGCAAAGCCATTACCTATAAAATTCGTCAACACCTGATTGCAAAATTAGGCCGTGTGAGTATGCAAGAGTATGAACTGCGCGGCAGTGGCGGGTTAACGTCTCATTTGGTGACCGATGTCGAAACCATTGATAAATTTATTGGTACTACGCTGAGTAAGTTTATTATCGGCATTCTCACCGTAATGGGCACCGCGGTGGTGCTTTTGTGGCTGGATTGGCGATTAGGGCTTTTTATTTTGCTCATCAACCCGATCGTGGTTGCCTTAAGTCGCGCTCTAGGCCAACGGGTTAAACATCTTAAAAAACGAGAAAACCAAGCGTTTGAGCGCTTCCAGCAACGTCTCGTCGACACACTCGATGGGCTTTACCAACTCCGCGCCGCCAACCGAGAGCGTGAATACCTTCATCAATTGGATCAAAGTGCAGGCGATATTAAGGTCAGTGCCGATAAATATGCTTGGCAGTCAGAGGCCGCGGGACGCTTATCATTTTTGATGTTTTTGATTGGCTTTGAACTTTTCCGCGCTGTCGCGATGGGCATGGTCTTTTTTAGTGATCTGACCATTGGTCAAATGTTTGCTGTGTTCGGCTATCTTTGGTTTATGTTGGGCCCGGTTCAGGAACTGTTAGGGATCCAGTTTGCATGGTATAGCGCTAAAGCAGCCATGAATCGAGTCAACGATGTGTTGAGTTTGCAAGAAGAGGCACGCCGTCCTGACGGCCAAAATCCAAGTGATAGCGACAATACAGCCTTGGATATCGAGATTGAGGATCTGCACTTCGCGTATGATGAGGATAAATCTGTTCTCAATGGCTTGAATATGCATATCCCCGCAGGCCAGCGTGTCGCATTGGTCGGCGCCAGCGGTGGCGGTAAGTCAACGCTGATCCAATTGTTGCTAGGCCTTTATCCGGTTGAACATGGCGATATCCGCTATAACGGCTATTCCATCAATCAACTTAATTTAGCCGCGCTTCGCCAACAGATTGCGGTGGTACTGCAGCAACCCATGTTGTTTAACGACACCCTACGTAATAATTTAAGCTTGGGGCGAGATGTGACTGATAGCGAACTGTGGCACGCGCTAGAACAGGCGCAACTTGGTGATGTCGTGAATAAGCTCACTCAAGGGCTCGATACACCGCTAGGACGACAAGGGATCCGTTTATCGGGCGGGCAGCGTCAACGTGTCGCCATCGCAAGAATGTTGCTTGGCGACCCAAAACTGGTCATTCTAGATGAAGCCACGTCGGCATTAGATACCGCAACGGAGCGGGCACTGCACCAAGCGATGCATACCTTCTTAGCCGGTCGCACCACGCTGATTGTGGCGCATCGACTCTCCGCGGTGAAAGAAGCGGATTTGATTTACGTGCTGGAGGATGGCCAAGTCACCCAAAAAGGCACCCACGGTGAGTTGGTTACCGCCCCGGGCGTATACCAAACACTTTATGGCACCATTCAACAGGCAGCAGGGAAATAGCATGCGCGTGCAACCGGTCACTCATCTTGAGCCTCAACCTCGGACAGGGTTAATTCGCTGTCCCGGTTGCGATCTTGTGTTGACCGGTTGCGAAACCGCTTGGGATCACCTTGCCATCTGCCCACGCTGCGCCACTAAATTGCAGCAAGGGCGTCGATTATCGTTTAATGGTGAGTTTGCCATTGCGTTAACCATACTGGTGTTATTTTTACCCGCCCATGGGCTACCGCTATTATCAATCAACCTATTAGGCAAGGAAATTAGCGCATCTGTGCTGACCGGCGCGAACCTTCTATGGACCAGCTATCCCTTTGTCACCGCGCTGGTGGTCTTTTGTGCTAGCCTTGCACCACTCCTTTTTACCTTAGCCATTCTGGTCATGCACTTGGCGCGCCGTCACGGCAACATTCGCTTTTTCCGTCCAACCGTGACGCTGATTGATCACCTCCGTCATTGGGTCATGGCGGATGTGTTTATGGTTAGCCTCGCGATTGCGTGCTTTAAAATCCAAGACTATGCCGATCTTCGCTTTTCATTGGGGCTCGCCTGCTACGCCACGTTACAAATTCTGCTTTCGGTGCTGCTAGTACGTGTCAATACCCGACGCTACTGGGATGCGTTCTTAGCCCCTAAACCTGTCAACAGTATCCATAACTTGATTCGTTGCGATCACTGTGGCTTGACGCAACACCATAGTACTCAAACCCATTGCCAACGTTGTGAACGTCCCCTACACGTTCGCCTGCTACGCAGCGAGCAAAAAACATGGGCGTGTCTGCTCACCGCTGCGGTCTTTTTGTTGCCCGCCAACCTTTATCCAATCTCGATTTTTTTCTCGAATGGCATCCGACTCGAAGACACGATTTTTTCTGGCGTTGCCAGCCTGATTAACAATGGTATGCCGGGAATAGCGGCGATAATTTTTACCGCCAGTATCATTGTGCCGGTAGCAAAGATTCTCGGACTTGGTTTCATTCTGATTAGCTTGCATACCTCTGTCGCCATTACACCACGCCAACGCATGTGGCTGTATAGAAGCGTGAAATGGATTGGAAAGTGGTCAATGATGGACTTATTCGTGATTGCATTTATGGTCGCGCTCGTTGATCGTGGCCGCATTATGGACTTTACACCCGGCCCCGGCGCCATTGCTTTTGGTATTGTGGTGGTACTCACTATGCTGGCCACTGACCTTCTTGATACGCGTTTGATATGGGATCATCATGAGCGACAAACACGACGTGCCGACGCCAACCATTAAGACTACCTATGGTCTTTCTCCTTTATGGATTTTGCCCATCTTGGCGCTAGGCTTAGCGGGATGGCTCGTTTTTCAATCCATTAATGAAGCCGGACAGCGGATTCAAATTCTATTCAGCAATGCGCAAGGCTTAGAAGCGGGACGAACAACCATTCGTTACCAAGGGCTAGAAGTCGGCAAAGTTCGCAATATCACCTTGGCGGATGATCTCAATGGTATTTATGTCGATGCCACGATTTATCCAGAGGCCAAGCAGTTGCTCACGACCGGCAGTGAATTCTGGTTAGTGAAACCACGCGCGTCATTAACGGGGATTAGCGGCCTTGAAACACTGGTGTCGGGGAATTACATCGCCCTTCAACCGGGAACGGGTGAACCTAGCCTTCGCTTTACCGCGCGTGATGAGCCTCCCGCTGAGATGACCGATAAAGCTGGCACGACCTTTAAGCTCCACGCACCGACCTTGGGCTCGCTCAGTATTGGCTCACCAATTTATTACCGTAAAATCCAAGTCGGCGAGATCTACAGTTATCGTCTTGATGATGATAATCAAGGCGTCACCCTGTCTGCATTGATCAAACCTGAGTTCAGTTCGTTGGTGAAGCAAGACACGCGGTTTTGGTCCGTCAGTGGTTTGAAAGCGAATGTCGATCTGTCTGGGGTCGATGTCGAACTTGATAGTCTTGCCAGCTTAGTGGCCGGCGGTGTGACGTTTGATTCACAGAGTACCAGCCCACAAGCGACGCATAATGACAGCTTTAGATTATACCCAAGCCTGAGTGCTGCAAAACGTGGCCAAACCATTGAAATTGCCTTGCCTACCAACCACGGTATTCAAGGCGCTGGCGCCCGAGTCACCTATCAAGGACTGCAGATCGGTGAGATTACCGAGATTCGCATCGACCCAGACACCCAAAACGCGTCTGCCACGGCCGCCATAGACCCGAGCATGCTGTGGCTGTTCAATCAGGAGACCCAAATCACCATCGAACAACCACAGATTGGTTTTAACGGTCTTAAAAATATCGGCAACTTGGTGTTGGGTAACTTCTTATCCGTGGTGCCCGGCTCCCCTGATGCTCCAGCTGTTGATAGTCATTATCGCTTCTCAGCCAGCACGTGGCAGCAGCAACAAAAAGAAGCCGCTGATGCCTTGGTAGTTACGCTCGACGCCGATGACGCTTACGGCCTTACGCCTCGCACCAAAGTGCTCCATCGCGGCATTCAGGTGGGCTTTATTGACCACATCGGCCTCAACGAAAGTGACACCGTCACGATAAAAGCGGTGATCTATCCGCAATACCGCCATCTTGTCAAACAACAATCGCAATTCTTTATCTTAGGGGGAATTACCGGTGAGTTGAGCGGCAATGGGCTCGATGTGGTAGTGCCTGCTATGGAGCAAATCGCCGATCCCGCATTAAGCTTTACTAGCCAAGGCAAGCAAGGTGTACGCGATAGCTATCCGCTCTATACCTCACGTATCCAAGCCAAACACGCGCGAGAAGACGCGCAAGGCAAAACCCGCTTTACCCTAGTGGCTGATGCACTGCCCAGCATTAACGAGGGCAGTCCGGTGATGTATCGCAATTTTGTCGTCGGTCAGGTGGAAGGCTACCAGCTGAATGGAAAAAGCGTCACGATATCGATTGCCGTGAACAATCGCTATCGCCACCTGATAAACCGCGATACGGTATTTTGGAATCAATCCGGTCTCGACATCAAAGCCAACTTACGTGGTGTAGAAATCAACACAGGCTCGCTTCGCTCTTTACTCAGTGGCGGTATCGCCTTTGGCTCTATGCCGGGCATTAGCAACAAACGCCAAGGCGACTGGAAGCTCTACCCCTCACGAAAAGACGCGGCACGTTACGGGGTCGATATTGTACTCAACACGGACGAAGCCAAAGGGTTAAAGGTTGGCAGCGTAATCCGTTATCAAGGGGTGGATGTTGGCGAGATTACCCAACTAGAGCCGGATTTTAAAACTCAATCGGTCCGCGTGCACAGTCGTTTGTACCCTGAATATAAAAATGAACTTGCCCGTCAAGGGAGCTATTACTGGCTAACCCATCCGGTATTAAGCCTTACAAAAACTGAGAACTTAGATTCTTTGTTTGGGGCCTATATCTCTGTCGTACCCGGAGCGGGCGAATTTAAGCAAGAATTCGAATTACATGCTTCCCCCAAATATCCGCGGGGCCTATCACTGGTGCTCGAAAGTGATGCACGTCATTCCATTGCTGTTGGCACCCCAATCCTCTATCGCGATATGGAGGTAGGCACTGTATCCAAAGTGCAATTGGGCGAGTTTGCTGACCGCGTTTTATTCAGTGTCCAGATCACGCCGCAGTATGCACATCTGGTTCGAGAAAACACGGTGTTTTGGAATCAATCCGGTGTGGATGTGTCGATTGGTTT
The DNA here is from genome assembly GCF_001996085.1 of Salinivibrio sp. PR5. Lineage (NCBI taxonomy): Bacteria > Pseudomonadati > Pseudomonadota > Gammaproteobacteria > Vibrionales > Vibrionaceae > Salinivibrio > Salinivibrio sp. PR5. Next base: position 50,187 of record NZ_MUFK01000009.1, on the reverse strand, counting down.
GACCGGTGCCAACCTAAAAAGCGGCACCATTGATAGCCTACTGAAAGGTGGGATCGCCTTTGCAACACCCGACACCTCTCCATTGGCCCCCAAAGCTAACGACAAACGCCACTACCTACTGCATCGAGAACCCAAAGCAGAGTGGCGTGAGTGGCGCACTGCGATCCCGAAACCCTAGCGCTATCTTTTCGGGCAGCCTTTTTCTTTGGCTGCCCTTTTTGAGTAAAAATACCGACTTTCTCCTCCCGCGACCTACACTCAAGGCCAAGATCTGTTTACAATCTTGCGCTGCTAATTTCGAGTTCATCAACAAGAGATCCTGTTTTGCACCCCAATATCTCACTGCCAGAGGCTTTCTTAGCCCAAATACAGGCGACAATGCCCTCGCACCTCTCCATGGAGGAGTTCGTCGCTGCCTGTCAGCGTCCTCTGCGCCGCAGTATTCGTGTCAATACGTTAAAAATTTCCGTCGATGCATTTAAGCAACGTGCCGCAGAGCATCATTGGACACTGACTCCCGTACCTTGGTGTGACACAGGGTTTTGGATTGAGCGACAAGACGATGACAAAGTGCCATTGGGCAATACGGCTGAACACATGGCGGGACTGTTTTACATTCAAGAAGCAAGCTCGATGATGCCGGTCACTGCCTTGCTGGCAGGCGAGCATGAACCGGGCCAAGCCCCTGATTGGCAGCAAGTGCTTGATGTTGCAGCTGCACCGGGTTCAAAAACCACTCAGTTGGCAGCCTCCATGCAAAACAGCGGTATTTTGGTCGCGAATGAGTTTTCAGCGAGCCGCATCAAAGGGCTACATGCCAATGTACAACGCTGCGGGGTAAGAAACGTTGCACTGACTCACTTTGATGGCCGTGTATTCGGCGGCTGGCTACCCGAGCAATTTGATGCCATTCTGCTTGACGCGCCCTGCTCTGGTGAAGGAACTATTCGTAAAGATCCTGATGCGATGAATAACTGGAGCCTTGCCTCAGTCGATGATATTGCGCAGACCCAACAAGCCCTGATTGATAGCGCGTTTCACGCACTGAAACCGGGCGGCGTGCTGGTGTATTCAACCTGTACCTTGAACCACACCGAAAATCAGTCGGTTTGCCACTGGCTCAAGCAAACTTACGGTGACGCTGTCACTTTTGAGTCACTAAAAGATTTATTCCCGGGTGCCGAACAAGCTCTGACCGAGGAAGGCTTTTTACATCTCTACCCTCAGATTTTTGACAGCGAGGGCTTTTTTGTCGCCCGCATTCGTAAACATGCATCCGCCACTCCACCGAGTGTAAAAAAGCGACTGGGCAAATTTCCATTCTCACCAGCAAGTCAAAAAGATAGTCAACAAATAAGCGCCACCTTTAAAAAGGAACTCGGGCTATCGCTGCCGAATGAGGCTACGCTATGGTTACGTGACAAAGAGGTATGGCTTTTCCCTTCAGCTATCGAACCTATGTTAGGGGAAGTGAAGTTTGACCGCATTGGGATCAAGTTAGCCGAAGCCCACCGCAAAGGTTATCGCTGGCAACACGAGGCGATTATCGCATTGAGTACCCAGTCACTCGCTGAATGTAAAACCATTGCGCTCACCAAGACACAAGCCGTTGAATGGTATCAAGGGCGCGACATTTGGCCCGAGCAAACGCCAGAAAAAGGCGATGTCATTGTGACCTATCAAGGGGACGTGCTCGGACTCGGCAAATGGGTCGGTAATCGGATTAAAAATGGCCTACCTCGCGATCAAGTTCGCGATAGCAACTTGTTTTAATCGATATGAAATGGTGTTGATAATAGTTCGCAGGTAAAGAAACTGGCAAAGCTGTATTGATAAACTACACTTTAGTGGAATCACAACCTAAATTGGCATCTGGCTCCAATGAGCCCTTTCCCTGAGCTCGGAACAGGACGTTCCGAGCCTTTTTTTGTCTTGTCTTGCGTGACGCCGTCACTTAACGCGGTAAATGCCATCCGCTTCAATACGAATCTTGCGTTGCTTGTACAAGCCACCCAAAGTCTTTTTAAAGGTCGCTTTACTGGTGCGGAACAAGGCAAAAATCGCATCCGGGGAGCTTTTGTCGTTAAGCGGCAAAAAGCCCCCTTTTTTATCTAGGGTTTGCAAAATTTTATCGCTTAAATCATCAACCCGCGCTTTACCGTGTTTTTGTAGAGCAAGATCCAACTTACTATCGTCGCGCACCGTTTTAACAAACGCACTCAACTTCTTACCGATGAACAGCTTCCCGAACGCTTCAGCGCGATAAATAAGCCCCCAGTGCTGATTATTCACCACACACTTAAAGCCGAGGTCCGTGATATCCGTAATGATTACCGACACTTTGTCGCCCGCTTTTAAACGCGGCTTTTCGTCGCTGATAAACTTGTTGAATTTGCGGCTAGCCACGATACGGCCCGAGGCTTTATCCGTGTAGACGCGAACCACATAAGGTTTACCCTCTTCCATTCGCGTGCGTTGCTCACTAAAAGGCACCAGTAAGTCTTTGCTCAAGCCCCAATCGACAAACGCGCCAACCGAATTGACACCAACACAGCGCAAAGACGCAAACTCGCCCACTTGGGCCAATGGCGTTTCAGTAGTGGCGATAATATCGTCTTCGGAATCGAAATAGATAAACACCTTGAGCTCGTCGCCGACACGGGTATTCTCAGGGACGTACCGAGTTGGTAGCAAAATATTGCCGAACTCATCACCATCAAGAAATACCCCGAAGTCTGCCTGCTTCACTACCGTCAATGTGTTGTATTGGCCTAGTTTAATCATTGTCTCAACGCTGTAGAAAGTAATGGCGGTGAGTATACGCAATTTCACCCTGATATGCGCAGCCAAAACACCACTCAAACGGATAAAAAACCCTCAAGCACTGCCTATCTCCCGCTATACCCCTACTTTCTGTCTCTTGTTAGCGGCCCAATCCCTGTTAGGCTTGAGTGAAGACTATAGGGGGAATTCATGGCAGTATTTAACGGCTCACACATCAGCTTTAGTTTTAGCCAGCTTGGCAGTGCATTTGGCGAACACGTTACGCCAACCGCGCTCGAAAACGGTCGGCTTTTCACCTATAACGCCCAACTGGCAAAACAGCTTGGATTGAATGAATCTGACCTCACCTCGGAAGCGTTTCGGGCGATTTTATCCGCAGAGCAGCCGTTAGCCGGCCGAACACCGTTTGCAATGAAATACACCGGTCACCAGTTTGGTCAATATAACCCCGCGCTCGGCGATGGCCGTGGTGTCTTATTAGGGGAATGGCGCGATGCCGATGGCACCTTGTGGGATTGGCACCTAAAAGGGGCGGGAAAAACACCATACAGCCGCCACGGTGATGGACGAGCGGTGTTACGCTCGACGCTCCGCGAGTATCTCGCCAGTGCCGCCATGACAGGGCTCAACATTCCGACCACTCAGGCATTAGCCATGGCCACCAGCGATACCCCGGTGATGCGCGAGCGCATCGAAACTGCCGCAACGCTACTTCGCGTTACCGAGAGTCACGTCCGTTTTGGCCACTTCGAGTACTTGTTTTACAGTCAGCAGCATGAGGCACTAGGCACGCTGGCCGACTATGTGATTGCACGTCATTTCCCTGAACTGGCCGAGGCCGAAAAACCCTATGCGGCACTGCTACAAGAAATTGTCGAACGAACGGCGGATATGATTGCCCAATGGCAAGCCATCGGCTTTAACCACGGTGTGATGAATACCGATAATATGTCGATTCTCGGCCAGACCTTCGATTACGGCCCTTATGCCTTTTTAGACGATTTCGACCCAGGTTATATCTGCAACCATTCCGATTACAGTGGTCGCTATGCGTTTAATCAGCAACCTGCCATCGCACTCTGGAATCTGTCCGCACTGGGCTATGCCTTTACGCCTCTCGTGGACAAGGATGTGATTAACGATATTCTTGGCAGCTTTGAACATCGACTACAAGTTGCCTATAGCCGCGCCATGCGCGATAAGCTGGGTTTGTCCGACGCTCAGCCGTCAGACAGTGAACTGTTCAATCAGCTCTTTGCATTGCTAGAGGAAAACCAAACCGACTATACGTGCTTTTTCTATCAACTCAGTCAGTATCGCGGTGACGCACTCCTAACAGCCGGCACCCTGAACCAGTTCAAACCCATCTGCCAAGACACGCAGGCATTAACCGAATGGCTATCCGCGTACCAACAGCGCGTCCATACACTGGATGATGCGACTCGTCTGGCCTGTATGCAGCGCACCAATCCAAAGTATATTTTACGCAACTATTTGGCCCAAGCGGCCATCGAGGCGGCTGAAAAAGGGGACTTACAACCAACCCATGACTTAATGACGGTACTTGCCCATCCCTTCGATGAGCACCCGTCGCTCGCGCACTTGGCCAACCCGCCAACGGATGATAATAAAGGCCTTGCATTGAGCTGTTCGTCCTAACTATCAGTGGCTGATGACGGGCAAAAAACTTAGCTCGTCGTCAGCCCTAACCAGCATTTTTCTGGTTAAAATCGCCTTAAAAACGCTACGGATATCACATTCATGCTTTCAAGGGCCGCGATTTTTGCTATCTTACTGGCTTCGCAACAGATTAAGATGTGAGGAAGGCTGTCCTCTATGCCACTGAAAACCGATGAACTTCGCACCCGCGTGGTTGATACCATGCCTACGCCCGCAGAGGTGGAAGCCGCCCACCCCATCAGCGACAATGTTGCTCACCATATTACTGCTTCGCGTCATGCAATCAGCCAAATTCTTAATGGCCATGACCCGCGCCTGCTTGTGGTGATTGGGCCCTGCTCCGTGCACGATCCTGACGCTGCACGCGAATACGCCAAACGGTTAAAAGGATTGGCAGAGACTTACTCCGATCAGTTACTGATTGTCATGCGTACCTACTTTGAAAAGCCGCGCACGGTTGTCGGTTGGAAAGGTTTGATAAACGACCCTCACCTTGATGGGAGCGGTGATATTCGTGCTGGGCTGTTCACTGCCCGTGAGTTGTTACTCGATATCAATAAAATGGGTTTACCCACTGCGACCGAGTTTCTCGATATGATCACCGGTCAATATATTGCCGACTTGATCAGCTGGGGAGCCATCGGTGCGCGTACAACCGAGTCTCAAATCCATCGCGAAATGGCATCCGCCTTGTCTTGCCCAGTAGGGTTTAAGAATGGCACTGATGGCAATATTCGTATCGCTGTCGATGCCATTCGTGCGAGCCGTGAGTCACACCTGTTTTGCTCGCCAGACAAGCATGGCACCATGACCATTTATCGCACAGCGGGTAACCCTGATGGCCACGTTATTTTACGTGGCGGCCATCAACCCAATTACTACCAAAAAGATGTGCAAGCGGCCTCAGAAACCTTATCGAGCTTCGGGTTGCCGGCCAAATTAGTGGTAGACTTTAGCCATGGCAACTGCCAGAAACAGCATCGCCGTCAGTTAGATGTCGCAGAGGATATTGCAACGCAACTGGCTAACGGAAGTACCGCCATTGCGGGTATTATGGCAGAAAGCTTTTTAGAAGAAGGCAACCAACCTATGGGTGATAGCGCGTCGCGCCGATATGGCCAGTCTATTACCGACCCTTGCCTTGGCTGGCAGGATACTGAACGCTTGCTTGAGCGACTGGCCACTGCAAGTGCTAAGCGACATCAAGCCTATTAATTATTTATCAGCGACATGACATCCGTCATGTGAGAAAAGGACAGAACTATGCCCTCTTTTGATATTGTGTCTGAAATCGACAAGGTTGAATTGAAGAACGCCGTAGATAATGCAAGTCGCGAACTGGCGACGCGTTTTGATTTTCGTGGCGTTGAAGCGAGCTTCGAGCTGGACAAAGAAACCGTGAAAGTCATTGCAGAAGCGGATTTCCAACTCAACCAGATGATGGATATCCTGCGTAATAACCTTGCCAAACGTGGCGTGGATTCTCGTGCCATGGATATTCAAGATATGGTGCACTCAGGCAAAAGCTTCTCGCAGCAAGTGAAATTCAAAAATGGCATTGAAACCCCCGTTGCCAAGAAAATCACTAAAGCTATCAAAGACGCCAAAATGAAAGTACAAACACAAATTCAAGGCGAACAAGTCCGAGTAACCGGTAAAAAACGCGATGATCTTCAAGCGGTGATTCAGCTGGTAAAAGACAGTGATTTTGAGCAGCCGTTCCAGTTCGAAAACTTTCGCGACTAATGTGCAACATCTGCCACAAAAAACGGGCCATTTGGCCCGTTTTGCTTGTAAAGACAGTGTCGTTATCAGCTAACACTACTTATACTGGCTTTTGATTTCATCGAGCGCCCCGCTTGCAATCGCTTTATCTACTCCAGCTTGCAATTTCTCTACATAGCTATCAGGCGTACTTTTGCTCAGACTGTAATACAATTGCGCTTCACTCAACACATACACCACTTCAAACTGGCTTGTGTCCACATTATTTTGACTCATGATGAAGGAACTGACGTTTTCTTCATACGCCCACATATCAACACGGCCCGCCGCGAGCTGTTTAGCCAGCAAATCTGCTTTAGGTGAGAGACGCAATGCGTTATCGCTAACGCCTAGGCTGCGCAACAAATGCTCACCGACATCGTCACGTACTACCCCAACTTTGTAGTTGGCAAAGTCGCTGCCGCTATTAATGGTAATCCCTTTACTTTTCGGTGCCCACACGACAATTTTGGTATCTGTGATGGGACCTACCCACTTAAACTTATCTTCGCGCTCTTCCGTGCGGGTGGTTGAAAACAGTACCGTGTTTGGCTCAGACAATGCGGTGGCATAGCCACGCGCCCAAGGTTGGATCTTAACTTGATCACGGGTAATCGGTTCGCCCGCTGCTTCGGTAGCCGCTTCGAGAAAATCCACGGCAATTCCTTTCAACTGCCCGTTCTCTTCATAGTTAAAAGGGGGATAAACCTCAGTGATATAATTTAAGTCGCTTAGGTTGGCAGCTACTGTCGTAGTTGAAAATACCAGTAAACTGGCGGCAATGAGTGACTTCATTGGACTACCTCTTTGTTGTTCATTCCATAAAAACAGACGCCCAGCCAATATTATTATTCGGATAACCCGTACTCATGTATGACGCTACTTTTGGGTTGCCACACCATGGTGTTCATGCGGTTGTGGCTCAGCCACAGACAAGCACCGTGCTAACCGTTATCACTGCTGAGTATAGTCAGCGAAGAATCACCCTGCGTAATTTTAAACGCGCTTATGAGTCTTCCTCATTGTTGTTTTTTACAATTCAACACCTTGATACACAAAGCAAGGCCTTGTTATGACGCATAACAAGAATACTCACGTCCCTTTCACGCAAAAAACACGTGTTTGGCCGCCCACTCCTATGCAAAAAAGTTGAATTAGGTCACCATTAATGACTAAACTTTACCCCTTGTTTCATATAATTGCTCAATTAGGCCGCATTAATAATGCGTACTCTAACGAATAAGGTTACTGAGTGAGCAATAAAAGTCAGTCATATTCCAGCCTGGACAATGCCGAGTCTGATAATCCATGAATAATCAAAAGCGACCTCTTTACATTCCCTATGCGGGACCTGCGTTACTCGAAACCCCGCTTCTCAACAAAGGCAGTGCGTTTAGTGTCGAAGAACGTAAGTTTTTTAACCTCGAGGGCTTGCTACCCGATGCCATTGAAACCATTGAAGAGCAGACCGAGCGCGCCTACCAGCAGTATCAACGCTTTGAAAACGATATCGATAAACACATTTACTTGCGTAATATTCAAGATACCAACGAGACATTATTTTATCGTTTAGTGTCGAATCACATCACCGAAATGATGCCAATCATCTATACGCCAACGGTCGGTGCTGCCTGCGAGAACTTCTCTAATATTTATCGTCGAGGCCGTGGGCTTTTTATCTCTTATCCAAACCGCGATCGAATTGATGATGTTTTAAACAACGCATCACGTCACAACGTGAAAGTGATTGTCGTTACCGACGGTGAGCGAATTCTTGGTCTTGGCGACCAAGGCATCGGCGGCATGGGCATTCCAATCGGAAAGCTATCTTTGTACACCGCATGTGGGGGCATTAGCCCAGCGTATACGCTTCCAATCGTGCTCGATGTGGGCACCAATAATCCACAGCGTCTGTCAGATCCTATGTACATGGGGTGGCGCCATACTCGGATAAGCGGCCAAGACTACGACGACTTTATTGAAGAATTCATCCAAGCGGTGCAGCGTCGCTGGCCGGATGCACTCATTCAGTTTGAAGACTTCGCACAGAAAAATGCGATGCCTATTCTTGAGCGTTACAAAGACAAAGTGTGCTGTTTTAACGACGACATCCAAGGGACGGCCGCCGTCACCGTAGGTTCGTTAATTGCTGCCTGTAAAGCCGCTGGCACCAAGCTCTCCGAGCAACGCATCACCTTCCTCGGTGCAGGTTCTGCCGGCTGTGGCATTGCTGAAGCTATCATTGCCCAAATGGTGTCGGAAGGGATTTCCGATCAAGAAGCGCGTGCGCGTGTCTTTATGGTTGATCGCTGGGGCTTACTCATCGATGCCATGCCAAACCTACTCGACTTCCAGCAAAAACTGGTTCAAAAGAGCAGCGCATTAAAAGACTGGCAATTAGAAGACAATAATATTTCACTGTTGGATGTGGTACGTAATGCCCAGCCAACCGTGCTCATTGGTGTCTCTGGGGCGCCGGGCCTCTTTACCGAAGAGGTTATCAAGGCCATGCATGATAATTGTAAACGGCCGATTATCTTCCCCCTATCAAACCCAACCAGCCGAGTCGAAGCCACTCCCTTTGACATTCTTCGCTGGACAGACGGCCAAGCACTGGTTGCGACGGGTAGTCCGTTTGAACCCGTGCGCCTAGACAATGGTAAAACCTTCCCAATCGCGCAATGTAACAATAGCTATATTTTCCCGGGGATTGGCCTAGGTGTCCTTGCAGTGGACGCCACTCGCGTGACCGATGGTATGTTAATGGCCTCTTCGCGTGCACTCGCTGAGTGTTCGCCGTTAGCGAAGCGCGGCACCGGTGCCTTACTTCCTTCACTGGAAGATATTACCTATGTTTCAAAGCAAATTGCTTTTGCGGTTGCGAAACATGCGATTGAAGAAGGCGTCGCGGCCGAGCTGTCTGATGAAGCATTAAAAAAACGCATTGATGATAGCTTCTGGGAACCCAGATACCGTGAGTATAAACGCACATCGTTTTAACCGGCGGTTGACACAAAAAGCTCCTTTCGAGGAGCTTTTTTTGCTAGGATTCCATTCACTTGAGGCGCCAACCTTGACGCCTTATCCGCATGGCATTTCTGAAAGGGACAGTAAGTAGTATGGCGATCCGACGCCTCGCACGATTGGTGTTTATCGCAGTGATTTTCGCACTGGTTACCATGGTAGCTAGTGACTTAGCGATCACGCTCAATGCGCGTGACCGCGTTTATACCGACGTCGACGACCTGCCCAAACGCCAAGTGGCATTAGTGCTTGGTACCAGCAAATATATTGGTAAAACCCCGAATCCTTACTATACCCACCGCATCGAGGCCGCAGAGGCACTGTATAAAGCAAACAAGGTGAGTCATTTACTCTTAAGCGGCGATAATGCGCACCGCTCCTATAATGAACCTTGGACCATGAAGCGCGATCTACTGAAAGCTGGGATTGCAGACGACGCCATTCACCTTGATTATGCTGGATTTCGTACACTCGACTCCGTGGTTCGTGCCAAAACAGTGTTTAGCTTGGCCCGCTTTACCGTTGTCAGTCAGCAGTTTCACTGTGAGCGTGCCTTATTTCTTGCTGACGTGAACAATATTGATGCGATTTGCTATGCCGTGGCAAGCCCACAAGGCTGGGCTGGCATAAAGATCCGTTTGCGTGAAGTGCTCGCACGCACTAAAGCCGTGTTGGATAGCTTTATCCTTAATGTGAAACCCAAGTTTACTGGCCCGAAAGAGCCAATTGATGGTGTCACTGCCACTGAATCGTAAATGGGTACAAACCCACCCCTTCTTTCTCTTTCCTATCACAAATTTCACATCTTTTTAATCAAGCGTTCAAAAAGTAGCGTGCAATCGATTAACACCCTCTTCAATAAAGCGTATATTAGCACCGTCTGACACAGCAGGTGCTGTGCGGTGTTTAAAACATAATAATACGTGCTGCATGCACGATAACGTTGTAACAAAAAGGAAGCCCTATGGATGTGCAATCTTTGACCTCCCAATCCTCCGGATTGGATAGAAAAGCGTGGATCCTATTTGCCGATATCGCACTTTTTTTCGTGCTGTACTACAGCCTGCCCTTTGACCCTCAAGTGACTACAGGTCTCAGCCTTCTCGTCTTTATCGCGGTGCTCTGGCTCACTGAAGCTATCCATGTCAGCATCACTGCCATTCTCGTTCCCATTCTGGCGGTCGTCTTAGGGGTATTTGAAACCCCTGCGGCGATGGCGAATTTTGCTAACCCTATCATTTTCCTATTCTTGGGTGGCTTTGCCCTTGCCGCGGCATTGCAGGCCCAAGGGCTGGATCAAGCCATCGCTAATAAGGTACTGACGGTCGCGAAAGGAAAAATGTCCGTTGCCGTGATGATGCTGTTTGGGGTCACTGCGGCCTTGTCAATGTGGATAAGCAACACCGCTACCACGGCGATGATGCTGCCGCTTGTGCTCGGCATTTTGCGTAAAGTCAGTAACCAAAAAGATCATGGAACCTATGTGTTTGTGTTACTGGGGATTGCTTATTGCGCGAGTATCGGCGGGATTGCGACCATCGTCGGCAGCCCACCCAATGCGATTGCCGCAGCAGAAGCGGGACTGAATTTTGTTGGTTGGATGAAAATCGGGTTGCCTATCACCTTGGTATTGCTGCCGATCGCCGTATTGGTGCTCTATGTGCTAACCAAGCCTAATTTAAGCCACGCCTTTGAGGCAGAGAAGCGTCACTTTGAATGGACGCAACCTCGCTTAGTCACCATGGGAATTTTTGCACTCACCGTCGCGGCTTGGATCTTTAGCAAACCACTAAACTCTCTGTTAGGTGGCCTCAGTAAGTTTGACTCCATCGTCGCCCTATCTGCCATTGTGCTGCTGGGTGCAACCGGTGTCGTGAAATGGAAAGAGATCGAAAAGACTGCTGATTGGGGCGTTTTACTTCTTTTCGGTGGCGGGATTTGTCTAAGCAACGTACTCAAAGCCACTGGGACAAGCCTATTTTTGGCTAACCACCTAAGCAGCGCCCTGACCGGCTCTGGCATCTTTTTCACCATGTTAGGTGTCGTCGCCTTTGTGATTTTTCTGACTGAGTTTGCCAGCAATACCGCCAGTGCTGCCTTACTCGTCCCTGTGTTTGCCACTATTGCAGAAGCGTTAGGTGTTTCCCCTGTGGCGCTATCTGCACTGATTGCGATTGCCGCATCCTGTGCCTTTATGCTGCCGGTCGCGACACCGCCAAATGCCATTGTTTTTGGTTCCGGTCATATCGAACAGCGTGACATGATGCGTATTGGTTTGTACCTAAACATTATTTGTATCATGGTTTTAGCCGTCTTTACTTGGCTGTTCTGGTAATCCTCTTCACTCACACTACCTAGCATTTGCGCTAGGTAGTGTTTTTCTCCTCTACTCTCACCCCGAAATTGTTTCAATAGAGTTTCAGGTTTACACTGTTGCGACGCTTCATTAACCGTAACTAACTATGGCATTTGCAGAAATTACAGGCTGGGGAAAATGTCTTCCTCCGGCCGTGCTGACCAATGATGACCTCAGCACAATTATTGAAACAAACGATGAGTGGATCCGCTCACGCACCGGTATTGAGTCACGCCGAGTCAGTCATGTTGAAACCTCAGATCTTGCTACCGTGGCCGCTCAACATGCGCTGGCCGCCGCAGGGATTGAGGCAGCACAGCTTGATCTGCTGATTGTTGCGACCTGCTCACCGGACACCTTAATTCCTAACATTGCCTCCAAAGTCCAAGGTAATCTTGGTGCGGTGCGCGCGGCGGCATTTGATATGAATGCGGCCTGCACCGGCTTTCTCTATGGCCTAGAAACCGCAACCAAGATGCTTCAAGCCGGCCATTATCAGCATGCGCTGATCATCGGGGCAGAACACTTAACGTGGTACCTCGACTGGAGCAAACGCGATACTGCGGTGTTGTTCGGTGATGGCGCTGGCGCGGTGGTTATCAGTCAAACCGATCAAGAAGTCGGTCTTCTCGACGCTCAGCTCGGATGCGACTCAGCAGGACGCGATGTATTAGCGATCCCTGCTTTTGGTACCGCGATGGACAGATTTGACCCGCAAAATGGTCACTTCGCGTTTGACTTTATCGGCCGCGACATTTTTAAACGTGCCGTAAAAGGAATGGGGGCTGCCGCGAATCAAGTATTGTCGCGTAACCAGCTTAGCGCTGAGCAAATTGACGTGGTGGTTCCTCACCAAGCCAATAAACGCATTATTGAAGCGCTTTGTGACCACGCCGGCATTGGCCTAGATAAAGCATTTGTGAATATTCAGCACTATGGCAACACCTCGGCAGCAACCATTCCTATCGCACTTTGCGAAGCGGTGGAACAAGGTGTGGTTAAACCCCATAGCCAATTGTTAACCGCCGCGTTTGGGGCTGGTTTAACTTGGGGAGCGGGATTGATTCGTTGGGGTGAACGCACCACGCCACTGCAACAATCGGATGCAGAATTACCCGCCACAGATAAAACCGCGCTTGAGCTACTTGCCTACGCGGTTGATCAATGTCAGAACCGCCAAGCCTAGTCCTAACGCTTGGTACATACGCACATGCTGAAAAAAAGCCGACAATTAAGTCGGCTTTTTGCTGTGTATTTTATCAGGCGTTGCTTACTGAGCGAGATGCAAAAACGCCGCACCGCGTACACCACCAGAATCACCGTGCTGTGCTTTCATCAGCATCGGTGGTTTTGCCGCGGACAAAAGGTGATGAGGAAGACGTTTGGGCAACTCATGATAAATTTCATCAAAGTTGGACAAACCACCGCCCAGTACCACCATATCGGGATCAAACGCGGTTAATAACCCACCAAAGCACATCGCCAACACATCAAAAAATCGGTCAACAAACGCAACGGCCTTCGTTTCACCTAAGCGGTATTGCTCGATGATCTCAACGGCAGATAGCGGCGCGTAATAATGGGCATAAAGTTGTTCAAACCCGCGTCCTGACAAGTAGTTATCGAGACAACCTTGATTACCACATCCACAGGCAAACATGGGTGGTTTATCCCCCAAGCGTAGCCAGGCATCAATAGGCATGCGCATATGACCCACTTCACCGGCCATTTGGTTTTTACCGTTGATCACCTTACCGTTAATCACCAAGCCACCACCAAACCCGGTACCCAGAATCAAACCAAGCACGGTTTTCGCTTCTTTGGCTTGCTCATCCCAAGCTTCCGATAGCGCGAAGCAATTGGCGTCATTACTCACCCGCACCTCGCGACCGACGCGTGCTTCTAAATCCGCACGCAAGTACATGCCGTTTGCAGCGGGCACATTTACAGTTAAAACCGTGCCGTCTGCCGCTTCTGATCCGGGAATGCCAATTCCCACCGTCCCCTTTTCGCCGAACTTCGCGTCGTACTTTTCGACCAACATGGCGAGGATATCAATCAGGGCTGCGTAATCCTTAGTCGGTGTCGCATAGCGCTCAGTTGCTATACGATTGAGTTGTTTATCGAAGGCGCCAAATTCAATTTTGGTTCCGCCCACATCAAAGCCGTAATACATGGCCCAGCCACCTTTGTGTGTCGTTATTTATACAAATTATTATTCAGCAAACGGTCATAAATGTCCGTGAGCCGCAACATATTTCGTTACTTTAGAACAAGATATTTTATCCTGCGTAAGATGTTTGGTCACGCATCGCTATAAACTGGGTTAACGCATCTCCCTCAGGTAACGCTTTTTGTCGCTTCCCAGCAATATAGCGTTCGCGAAAGACATCAAACCACTGGCTTAAATGCACCGCAGCTCGGCGGTCACCCGCGTTTTCGAGCACGTGCGCTGCCACTTCTGCGGTCGCTAATTGGTTCTCTCCGTGTGCGTCACGGACTTGATAGCGTGATAATGCCTCAGGTTGAATACTCAAAACCGGAAAACGATCAAGCCAAGGGCTTTTTCTAAAGATTTTCTTCGCTTCTCGCCATGTGCCATCAATAATCACAAATAGCGGACGTTTACCGCTAGGATGAGGCTTTGGGGAAGAAACAACGCGAGACGGCTCAGCATATTGGGCGGGAAACACAATATAAGGCTGGTAAGCGGGATCGGCTAATCGCGTCAGCATCTCAGGATCTGGCTCAGTACGCGACCAAATATACGCCGAGGTATCAGGGATACAGTCAGCAATGAGTCGCCCCGTGTTACTCGGCTTGAGAACTTCGTCATCGTACATGATCAACATAAACGCGGCGTTAGTCTCACACTGGCGACGGTATTCACACACACAATAGCGGCGAACCAACATGCATTGGGTACAACGTTCAACACCTGCACCTCGGGCAAGATAAGGTCGTGTGGCGCGAGCAAGACGCCTCTCGTATAAGCGGTGAATGGCATGGGAAGGGGTTGCGTTAGGCATAAGGTAAGCAGGCAATAACGATAAAGGCGCCTATTATACGCAAAGTAAAATAGGATGCAGTGCTGAAAGGGGGTGTGATGACAAGAAAAGAGCCCAGTCAACACTGAGCTCTGTGGCATGTAGTGATCTTTTGTTTAGCGCAGTTCAACCATAGCGCCATCAAACAAATTTTTTACGAGTGCAATGTACTCTTCCAAAAAGCCCACTTGTTCTGCCGTAACAGGTTGCTCCCAGCGTCCCGCGAGTACTTCTTCCATATCTTCTACCACACGGTCAGCTTCTTTCAGGATGGTAAAGCGCAACGCTGACGAAAGGCCAGGATTCTGCTCGCATATAGTCATAATATTGGATGCGACCAAATCATGGACGATATCGGCAATCGTATCATCGCCAATGGCTTCGCCCGGTTGCTCAAACACAGAGAGATTAAACGCAAAATGCTCGATCAGTGCTTGATACCCGTCTGAGTCTACTACCATGATTACTTGTCCTTAGACTGTTCTAATGTCGCTATTGTATCGCGATCGTCAAGTGTATGCGCCTTTTGCGCACGAAATTAGAAAGCTAGTCACGCTTCTTCGTACACCGCTTAACGCTATGTATACTATAAGATAGCATTGTGTATAGCACGCCATGCGACCACGTCGAACCGACACGTCGTCAAATTCGTGAGCTAGGCAAGCATACAACCACAATCCGTGTTGGGGCACAAGCTCATACAAAGGACTGAACGCCAGTGCAACTACCAGCAGTATAGCTGGGGGTTGGCAAAGATGCAGAGGCCTCAATGGCAACAAGCCGGGATGACCCCGTCGCTATTCACGCACAAGGATGTAGGAAACACGCATGACAGCTAACCGTGCCCGCCCATTTAGCAAAAGTATTGTCAGCAAAATCGGGCTGATCATGACCTTTATCACCCTGATGGTGCTCGGCCTCTCTGTATCCAGTTACGTGATGCAAGAGCGCGTTAATCGGGATGTTGAGCAAGCCACGAACCAAGAAATCCCCAGTGCCATTATTACCATGACCTTACTGCGGGCGGCGGGTGAAATGAATGCCAGCATGCTCAAATATGTCATGGGGCGTCATGAATCATTGGCCGTGTTTCTTGAAAACCAACAAGAATTCGAGAACCAACTAGACAAGCTGGCACGGATCAAACCAAGTGGCCACCAGCGGCTTGCGGAAATTCGTCATCTGTATGAAAGATTTCAACGTAAAGCTCATCAGAAAGTACTAACCGAGTTTGATCCGATTGCTGAGCAATGGGCTCGCAAGCAAGTATTACGTTTATCGATTGATGTGGTCCGCCCGATCGATAGCCTCGTCGCCGAATTAAAAGCCGCTCAAGAGCTGACGCAACCCGACAACGTCGCGATTTTACAATACCTTGATGAGCTCGTGGATGAAAACGGCGACATGCTCACCGAGCTCAACCAATACCTCGATGGTCAAGAAACCAGTCGTCGCGACTTCACTGACGACATGGCAACATTCGAGCGCTACCTATCACTGGCGAAGTTCGAGCTCAATGATCCCTTGTCTCTGAACAAACTGGAATTAATTTCTCAGCACTTTACCAGCCTGAAGCGCAGTGGCATTGCCATTTTCAATAACTATCAACCTCGCGCCAAAATAGAAGCTATGAAGGCGGTGCGAACGCTCAGTGATCAGGAATATCAAGCGCTAGAAAATGCGCTTTCTGGCTTTGCACGCGAAACGGGTATGGTTGTCAGCAGCTCAATGGTTGATTTGCAAGATATTCTTCATTCCAATCAGCTTAATCTTGGTTATTTGCTGCTATTTATTTTGTTTGTGAGCGGTGCCATGTATGTATATATCTACCGCACCTTCACACAACCTATCGTCAACCTTGCTGATACCATGCAAAGCTTGGTGAAAGGCGATATGACGCCCCCGCTCAGTGACTACCAAGAGCGCACTGATGAAGTTGGTAAAATCGCGCATGGTTTAGTGATATTCCGTGCGCATATTATCTCTCGCAACCAAGCACGAGAACAGCTGATGCGAGAAAAAGAGCGCGCAGAAAGTGCCTCGCGCGCGAAGGCTCAATTTCTCGCCACCATGAGCCATGAAATTCGTACTCCAATGAATGGCGTCATCGGCATGATTGATATGTTACGCCGCTCACCGCTCTCACCGTCGCAACATAGTCTGATTGCAACGGTGCGAGAATCAGCATTATCGCTGTTGTCGATTATTAACGATATTCTTGATTTTTCTCGCACGGAGGCGGGCAAGCTCCAATTTGAACGGGTCACCTTTTCACTCTCGGAGACAGTCGAGCAAGTCATGGACACGGTGAGTCACCATGCCAACAAGCGTAACGTTACACTGTCATTGTTTATTGATCCGCGCCTTCCTGATCAGCTGATTGGAGACCCCAACCGCCTTAAACAAGTGCTGTATAACTTGGTTGGTAATGCGGTGAAATTTTCCGGCGGAAAGTCGACCCGGACAGGGAAAGTCGATGTTTGGATCATGCCTCAGCCTGCCTCTTCGCCGGATAAAACCAAGCTCGATATCGAAATCACCGATAATGGAATTGGTATTAGCCAAGAGAAGCTCGAAACCATTTTTCAGCCATTCAATCAGGCTGAATCATCTACCACCCGCGAGTATGGGGGTTCCGGCCTAGGACTGGCGATTTGTAAAAATATTGTTGACCTGCTTGGCGGCGTGATCCGCGTGCACAGTGAGGAAGGGAAAGGCACACAGTTCCGTGTTGAGCTTGAGTACACGATCAATCCCCTGTCAGAAAAGACTAAACCCGCCATTGCCACAGAATCGAGCGCGCCACTGTGGGTACTTATCGATTTACCCGCCGGCGCGTTACGCACCGCCATTACCGCTTATTTAAAACACTTAGATATCAAACACCGAGTGACACACAATAAAACGCTCACACCGCTTGATGCGCATCCCTGCTCAACTCAAACGGATAACACCCACTTCGTTATTATCACCCAAGACCCAGAAACGGTATTAAATGATAGCCAACTTCACCAGTATACTTTCGCCCATGTGATTGCACTGCGACATACCCTCTCCTTGGCTCGTCACCAAGATAAGCGTGTGGTAGAACTGTTCGCCTCACCATTGACCTATCGTCGACTGGTGCACGGTCTTCGTGTCTGCTTAGGGCTAGAAAGCCCCGATGTCAGTATGCTCGGCGAATATAGTGACGAGCTATCACTGTCAGCCCCACTCAAAACCGGACGGGGGCGAATTTTAGTCGTCGAAGATAACCCCACTAACCAGCAAGTGCTGGTCCAGCAGCTTAGTTATCTCGGATTCGATGTGCTAATGGCAGAAGATGGTGAACAGGCCCTCAGTGTTTACCAACAGCATGAGGTGGATTTAGTGCTCACCGATTGCCACATGCCCAAAATGGATGGTTACGATCTCACCACGGCACTAAGAAAACGACAGCAAGGCGGTCAACGCATTCCAATCATAGCCATTACCGCCAACGCCCTGAGCGGTGAAGACACCCGCTGTTTTCAAGCTGGGATGGACGATTACATCACCAAACCCATTGAGCTCGACGCACTCCATGAGACCTTACAAAAGTGGTTGAACGACGACAATGCGCTTGCCGCTTTCACCTCAGGCGTCCCTGTCTCAGACGATATGCACACCACGCCTGAGGCGGAACAGACAGCCGAGCATCTCGTCCTAGACACCAGCGTGATCACGCGACTGTATGCTGGGCAACAGGGTGCTTACCAAGACATCATCGCCGTTTTTAAAACACGCAGCCTGCCCTGCCTACATGAGCTTGTACAACACACACCACCGTTTCACGACTGGGCGGCATTAAAAGACGCCGCACACAAACAAAAATCCGCGGCAGGCAGTATCGGGGCGCAAGAAACGTATCACTATTGCCTAGCGGCAGAAAAAGCGGCGGACGCACAAGATAGCGCTGAATTAGATACGGCGCTTCGCCAACTCAACCATGCACTACCTCGCCTCGAGGCAGCCATCGCGCAAATTCTGGACGGGTCGGAATAGCGGTATCAGCGGCGGATGACAAGGGATAACGTGATCCCATATCCGGATATCGGTAAAACCAGTGTACAAATTGCGCAATCCAGTGCCACACTGAGTAAGAGACAGTTAAACAACTACGGTAGTGAATAATGAGAAAAACCAAGGTCGTCACCTCCGAGGACATATTACTCAAGCTTTGCCAGTCAGCCACCGCTGTGTTGACCAAGGCCACCAATTCGCCGGTTCATCACGCCGCGATGGTACAGAAAATTGCCAAAACCAGTTTAAAGCCTGATTTAGGCTGCTTTGTTTTATTTGATGGCGGCTTCTCTGGCCTTGTCGTCATCAACTTCTCCTCTGCTGCGGCAATGGAGATCTACAACAACTATATGCAACACATGGGGATCCCCGCTGAAGAGCTTGCGAGTTTGCACACTGCCGATGAAGTCGGCGACGTACTTGGCGAGTTGATGAACCAAATCATTGGTGACTTCACAGGGAAAATTAAACGCTCGATTCAAACCTCTATCACTCAGAATCAGCCGAAGATGATGGCAGTGAACAAAAACCTCACGGTTTCCGTGGACAGCAACATTGATAAGCCGCAGGCGCGTCGAGTGAGCTTTACCACTGAAAATAACCACATCTTCTACCTAGAGCTGGCGATGGAGCGAACTGAATTCATCCAGTTGCAAGACTTTGAAGAAGGCGAAGAGGTTAATCCAGATGCGATTCTGGAAGAAGAAACCGTACGTCAACTTGAGAAGAAACCTGCCGAGAAAAAAGGAACGGGTGGCGGCAATAATGACCTACTCGACGAGCTAGGGATCTAATCGTTATCCCTTTGAAACTCGGGTACCCCAACCATTAACGTCACCATAGTTAGTGGTTGGGAAGACTCACTCTCACCTTGTCGAACCCGTGACTAATTTTACATGATAAAATAAAATACGCCTATTATTGCGCAACCTCAATTTATTAACTTTCTTTTTGCATCCTATCGCAATCTTCATTTGATTAGCATCACATGGCAAGAACGAATCTCAATCAAAATCTCGCCATTTTTTAATCGTTTCCCTCATTTAATACGTCAGTTATTTTTAGTAGGTGAATAATTCTGCATCGTATAGACTGCGCCACAAAATCATAAGGCTGGCAAAAGATCAGTCAAAACCCTACTGGGCACCCTGCCCACTCCATTATCATTCGTGAAAAAAGGTTGACTCATGAGTCCAGAACACTACCTACTCGATTGGCAAACCAGCCAAAATCACTCTGAAACCATGTATCCGCTGCTCAGTCAGCTTTATCGCCAAAAAGGGGTCGAAATCCAACTGTTTGGCCGTCAACTGATCAACGCCAGTACCATTGATATTATCAAGGCGCACCGAGTCGCCCGCCGTTACACTGGAGGCACCTTAGCACCCAGTCAAACCTTGCCTTTGATTGAAGTGATGGCGGAAATGGATCTCGCGCCGAGCAAAATCGATGTCGGCCAATTAGCTTGGACCTATTGGCAATCACATGACAACCAAGACGGCATTGCTGATTTTCTCCACAGTCAATTAGGCCATTTAGTGGGAACGGGCAACAGTGTTGAGCCCAAAGATGTCGTTTTATATGGTTTTGGCCGCATTGGTCGTTTGTTAGCACGACTTTTAGTTGAGAAAAGCGGTCCCGGTTATCCGTTACGTTTACGCGCTATTGTTGTACGTGGTGGACGCGAAGGCGATCTAGAAAAACGTGCCAGCTTATTACGTCGCGACTCGGTTCATGGCCCATTCAACGGCAGCATCACCGTTGATGAAGACCGCAGTGCGTTAATCGCAAATGGCAACTTTATTCAGGTGATCTACGCCAATAGCCCAGCAGACGTGGACTATACCCAATACGGTATTCACAATGCATTAGTGGTCGACAACACGGGAATGTGGCGTGACGAAGAAGGGTTGAGCCAACACCTAAAAAGCAAGGGCGCCCAAAAGGTCTTGCTCACCGCGCCGGGCAAAGGCGATATCAAAAACGTGGTATTCGGCGTCAACGATAACGTTATCAACGACGATGATACGATTATCTCAGCGGCCAGCTGTACCACCAACGCGATCACGCCAGTACTTAAAGCCATGCACGACAAATTTGGCATTGATGGCGGCCATATCGAGACGGTGCACTCATTCACCAACGACCAAAATCTGATTGATAACTATCATAAAGGTGATCGCCGTGGTCGCTCAGCATCCTTAAATATGGTGCTCACCTCGACCGGTGCCGCTAGTGCTGTCGCGAAAGCGTTGCCTGCATTGAAAGGTAAGCTCACGGGGAATTCTGTACGCGTCCCTACCCCAAACGTTTCGATGGCAATTGCCAATTTGAATTTGGATAACGCAACAAGCAAAGATGAGATTAATGCTTATCTTCAAGATGTTGCCTTGTATTCGCCGCTATCCGGCCAAATCGACTTTACCCAATCTACTGAGTTGGTTTCCAGCGATCTGATCGGCTCTCGCTTTGCGGGCGTGGTTGATAGTCAAGCAACCATCGCAGATGGAAACCGTTGCGTCCTGTATATCTGGTACGACAATGAATTTGGCTATAGCTGCCAAGTGGTTCATTGCATGGAGAAAATGATGGGCGTTCGCTACCCATTGGTCCCTGAACCCGCAAGCCTGTAACCAGGTTTAGAGCATAAAAAAAGGCCCGAATGGGCCTTTTTGCTAAGCAAAGAGCAAACTATGACTGCTTTGCAGCCGTCAGCGGCGATGGCTGACTGACAGGTTTGATCAACGCGTAAACAATCCCTGTGACTAACGTACCCGCGGCGATGGCAGCCAAGTACATAAACACGGGGGTGATTGCATTGGGGATAAGCAGTACAAATAATCCACCGTGGGGCGCCATTAGCTTCGCGCCAATCAGCATCGAAATGGCTCCAGTCAGCGCGCCCCCAGCAATACACGCAGGAATGACTCGCATTGGGTCTTTGGCCGCGAAAGGGATCGCCCCCTCAGAGATAAAGCACAGCCCCAGCACAAACGAGGCTTTACCCGCTTCTTGCTCGGCATCGTTGAATTTACGTTTCGCCAGAAATGTTGCCAGTCCCATACCCAGCGCCGGCACCATACCTGCGGCCATGATCGCTGCCATTGGCATGTAGGTGCCACTGTCGATCAAACCCACACCAAAGGTGTATGCGGCTTTGTTCACAGGACCACCTAAGTCGAAGCACATCATCGCACCCAGTAATACACCTAAGATCACTGCGTTGGTTGAGTTCATGCCTTGCAAGAAGGTGGTTAAGCTATCCATCGCTACCGAAACAGGACCACCCACCACGTAGATCATGACTAAGCCCGTGAATAAGCTTGCCACCAATGGGATCACTAAAATGGGTTTGAGGGCTTCCATGGTTGCAGGCAGTTGCACTTTATCAGCGACAAATTTGGCACTGTATCCGGCGATAAAGCCCGCCAGAATCCCGCCAAGAAACCCTGCGCCTGTTGAGGCTGCGAGCATACCGCCAATAAGGCCGGGAGCAAGACCGGGCCGATCCGCGATAGAAAAGGCAATAAAACCGGCGAGGACAGGCACCATCAGGGCAAACGCACTGCCACCGCCAATTTGCATTAATGCAGCAGCCAATGTGCCTTCTTCTTTAAACGCTTCAATGCCGAACACAAATGACAGTGCAATGGCCAAGCCGCCCGCGACCACGAGTGGCAACATGTGCGATACCCCAGTCATCAAGTGTTTATACACCCCTGTTCGCTCACCTTGACTGGCATTCGCTTGTCCACTGGTGTGTTTTTTGGCTGCGTGGTAGACCTCCGCATTAGCGACCGCATCATCAAGGCTTTGAGCGGCTTTTTTCAACGCGACGCCTGTGCTGGTTCGATATAATCGCTTGCCATCAAAGCGACTTAAATCAACCTCAATGTCTGCGGCAATAAACACCACGTCCGCATCAGCGATTTCTTGATCGGTCAGCGCATTTTTTGCCCCCACCGAGCCCCGCGTTTCAATTTTAACGCTGTAGCCTTTCGCTTTGGCTGCTTCTTCAATCGCCTCAGCCGCCATAAACGTGTGCGCAACCCCGGTCGGACATGCAGTGATGCCGACAATACGCATGGATTGGTCCGCCTCAGGCTCCTCTGACGCTTGATAAATCTCAGCGTGAGATGCCACCGCATCAAGAACGGCTTGCGCATTGTCCATCACATCACTTAATGATGCCTGATAAACCGGCTTACCGTTAAAACGTGCCGTCTGCGCCAGTGAACCGACGAGCAGAATACGCTCCGCGTCGGCAATCGCCTCAGACGAGACCGGTGTTGACGCCTTAATGCTTGATTGACATTCGATGGTTGCTTGCCAGCCTCGCTCACCGACTGCTTTTTCAAGCAATCCTGCTGCGATAACTGTGTTAGCGACGCCACTTGGGCACGCCGTCACAATGACCAGTTTCATACCTTTTACCCCACTCTTGGATTGTTTATTCGGCGTGTGCGGACACAGTGACCGGTGACACGCTAATTTTTTCTATCATTTGATAAACACGGTCGATATCAGAGACACCGACACCCACTTGGGTGACCGCCAGCGCAGATAGCGCGACCGCTCGACGAAGTACCGTCGCTTTTTCTTCACCGGCTTGGCATCCCCATACCAAACCAGCAACCAGTGAATCTCCCGCCCCAACGGTACTGACGACCTCTTGCGCAGGTGCGACGGCCTGCAGCCAACCTTGATGGTTGCGCCACAGCACACCATCTACACCACGAGAAATCACCACATTGGCAATCCCTTGTTGGAATAGTTGTTCACCACGTGCCAATAAGGTATCGAGTTCATTACTGATTGGCGCGTTCAAGCACTGAGCAAGCTCAGCTTCATTGGGTTTCACAAGCCAAGGCTTGGCGGACACCGCAGCACGCAGAGCATGCTGACTAGTATCGACAATCACCTGCTTACCGACCTCAGTGAGAGCCTGAACCCAGTCACTGAGCTGATCAGCATTGACGCCTGGCGGTAAGCTACCTGCCAGTACAATCCAGTCATGCCCATCAGCTAATTCCAATAAGGTATGCGTGAGCGCCTCAATATCGCGCCCTTCCACTGCCATTCCCGGGAAGTTGAGATCCGTGACGCGACCGTCTTTTTCTACCAGTTTGACATTTGTTCGACTCACACCCGGTACGCGCAAAAAGCGATCGCAAATGCCATGCTCAACAAATAAGTGCGCAAAAGGGTCTTGATTTTCCTCACCCAAAAAGCCAGATACCGTCACTTGAGCGCCCAAATCAGCCAACACCCGCGCCACGTTCACCCCTTTCCCTGCAGGATGTAGGTTGTACTTTTGCACTAAGTTGACATCGCCAGCTTGCAAGATACCAAGCGCCCCCGTCATATCGAGAGCAGGATTAAAGGTCACGGTTAAGATTGCACTCATGCGTGTTCTCCTAAGCCTTGACGAATGGCTTCACCCAAGGCTGCTATCGCCTCCTGCGCATCACTCCCTTGGGCGGTAAACTGAAGCTGATGGCCATGTTTTACTCCCAGAGCAATGACTTTCATCAAGCTCTTCGCGTTGACGGCAGTCGATTGGGTGGAAGCATTGGCCACTTGAATATCCGCGCTAAATTTTTTGGCGGTGTTCACCAGCATGGCGCCGGGTCGCGCATGCAGGCCATGTGCATTGGTAATGGTAAATAGTCCCGATTCACCCTCAATATTCGCCGCGGGTGCTGGTGGCTGCACAGTCTCTACGTCAGTGGCATCCGAATGCATAACCGCCGACACAAGCGCGTCAGGTGATTGGTTGATAAGGCTGTTCAATTTACCCTCTGCTTTGAGTTGGGTCAGCGTGGCAAGCAGGGCTATATGCGCGTCATTATTCGCCGCAAAACACCACAAAGCATGGGCAACATACTCACCCATATTCAATGGCTCAGAAGGCATGACAAGCGACACCCCAGTGTGAGACACGCCATTTGCAATGCCCAACACCCAATGCCCCTCACCCAAATGGACAGGCGCTGCGGCAATCAGATGACCAACTCCTGAGGTATCTAGGCATCCTTTATTTTTCAAAAGTCCCGCGCCGGCTGCTTGCAGTGTGGTGATATCTCGCGCTGGGAAACCACTTAAAATCATATCTGGGGTAAACGTAAAACCCTGATTACTTTCCTTCGTATCGCCATTGAGGAGTGCCAATATAGCGTCTGCGCTCTCAATATGTTTCAACTGCGCTTCAATGCCGTCTTGTGATAACACGTGGGTCAATTGGCGTAGGATTGTCAGGTGCTCATCTGACTTGGCCGCAATACCGATGGCAAGATAGGCGGTTTCACCGTCTCCCCAGTCTACGCCCTGTGGGAAGTGACACACTTGCACACCCGTTTGTTTCACTTGATCACGGGTGTCTGTGGTGCCATGCGGGATCGCAATACCATTGCCTAAATAGGTGCTCGTTTGCGCTTCTCGCGCCAACATACCCGCTTGGTAACCGGGCGCGACCAATCCTTTGTCAATCAGTCGCGTGGCCATAGCTTTGATCGCCTCTTCTTTCGAGGCGGCAGACTGCTGTAAATAGATATCTTGTGCTGTTAGTGCGAGCATGAGGTTAATCCTCTTCGTTTGTGCGCCTTGCGCACGCAATATATTGGGCTCATTACAATCGCCGCATCGCAGCAACTGCATGGTAAATCGTAGAAGGTGAGCCAGACGGATGCCTGCATCATCGACTCACATTCTGTTCAATCCTTGAAGGCGCGAGATGGTTCGTATCACTCAACTCACGCCAAGCTGAATCGTTTCAGCTTTTGGTTACAGTCAGACCTCAAAGGTGTTGTCTTTGGGTCTATTTATCGCAACGTTGAATCCGGTCTCACTCTTTGCCGTCCTGTCTTTGGCAAATATGTGACAAAAGTAGTGTCATACAGAACAGCTGAAACCTTTCAGCTTTAAGGCTGAATCGTTTTAGCTTATAATGCAAATATAATCTTGATCGGATGTGTGCAAACTTTGATCGCATTCACAAAGCCATCAATAACGATTGGCCTGATACGGGATCCTTTCTATGAAGCTCGATGAGATAGCACGCCTTGCCGGCGTGTCACGCACCACGGCCAGCTACGTGATTAACGGAAAAGCCGATCGTTATCGGATCAGCGCTAAGACCCGAGAACGGGTGATGGCGGTTGTTGACCAACATAACTATCAACCCAACCGTGCCGCAACTGCGCTACGGGCAGGAACAACACGCACCCTCGGGTTGGTGGTTCCTGATCTTGCCAATAGCAGTTATGCCCTCTTGGCCAAATTGCTAGAGCGCAAAGCCCATGACCAAGGCTACCAAGTGATTATCACCGGCTCGGATGATGATCCTCAGCGCGAGCAAACCGTTGCCACTACATTGATTTCTCGAAAGATTGATGCGTTGATCGTCGCTTCGTGTTTGCCAGCGGACAATGCTTTCTATCCTGATGTGCAGCGAAAAGGCACACCTGTGGTGGCTATCGACCGACAACTAGACGCGACCCAGTTCGCCAATGTACTGAGTGATGATGCCAAAGGTGCGTATCAATTAACCGAGACACTTATTGCGCCTAGCGATGTATATCAGGCAGGATTGATTGGTGCCGTACCCTCTTTAGCCATCTCGCAAGAGCGTGAAAAAGGCTTTCGTAACGCATTAGAGGTCGGCAATGTGGATGGACAAGTGCGCTATGGCAACGCCTTTAGCCGCAGCGAAGGTCAACGGTTAATGACTGAATGGATAAACGCTGGCGATTTACCCGATGCCTTGCTTACCACCTCATTCACCCTATGTGAGGGCGTATTGGATGCTATCCGGCAAACAGGTATTGCGCCGACCGCCTTATACTTTGCCACATTCGGGGACAGTCGCATCTTGGACTTTTTACCTTTTGGGGTGCAGTCGCTTCCACAGCAATTTGATGCGATTAGCGATGCCGCGTTAAGCCTCGCTATTTCAGCCGCCGAAGGCGACAACCAACCCGGTGTGATCACCGTCGATCGTCAACCGATTTGGCGCCCGCATCAAACTCAGGCTTGGGTCGGTTTAAGCTAATTATGATCAGTAACCCGTGGCTTCCATAAAGCCACGGCCGCTCACGCTCCCTTCGACACGCACGGGTCCCTCCCAATATGGGATGCTTAACGCCATCCAGCTATCTGGGTTTAGAGGCTGCGTGGTCACGTTGATCCCTTCATCGGGAACACGTATTTGCCAACCCACTGGCAGTGTACGTTTATCGGAAAGTGTGGCGTGATTGACCGGCACCATGCGTATTGCATGTTTATCAAGTGATCGCACCTTGCCATCGGCCGAAGTCAAAGAGCCAAATACAAAGGGCTTTGGGCCGCGGATCTGAGTCACCATCAGCGCGCGCCCATCGTCTAGATTCAAACCAAACCAATCCCATCCGGATTGGTCGTCGGCCATGGCACCGCTCGACCATTCTTTATCAAACCACCCTTTCCCTGTAACAGAAAAAGACTTGCCGTCGAGCGTCAAGGAGCCTGTAATGCGTAATTGGGGCACCGAGAAATAATAAGAGGCCGACGGCGCACTTTCATGACGAATGCTATACCCCTGCTCGCCCTGCTTCACTCTCAGACCACTGTCTTCAACCTGCAGAGCAAAGCCCACCTCAGTATTCTGTGCCTCAAATTGTGCTTCAACTGTCGCCGGAAAAGGATCGGCTTGACCTTGCCATTGCCAATCATCCAGCCACGCCTGAAATGGTGACAACGTCACGCCGGCTTGACCAATGCCTCCGCGGGCAAACCGTTCTGACTCCCACTGCTGATCTGCGCGTGTTATCGCGACATGTGCCATATAGAGTTGTGGGCTAGCCCAGCCAAGCGCCTGCTCGGGTCGAATCGCGCGGCGAAACAGCGTCCATTGCACGCCGTAGGCTTGGCCTTGGCTATCTTCAAGTGTGGCGGTTAAATACCACCATTCAGTGGCAAAGCCAGGATGGGCCGCCATATCTTTCGGATATTCCGGGTGATAATCGGGGGTCACGGCTTGAAAACCAGACTGCTGGGCAAACACATCAAAGCCTGTCGATGCGCTGCTTTGGGGCGCAGGCTGACGCCCCCACCAAATCAGACTCCCCAGCGCGATGGCTAACATCATCACCAGCATGGAGCCAAACAGTTTGCGACTTACTTTCATCCCACTAACTCCTGCCGTTACTGCGCGTCACGCAAAGAGACGGCTGCAGTACGCTTCATCATGCGATAGACGGGCCAAGCACCAGCCACCATTAATGCAAGCATTGATAGCCCGATAGTGGTGGCATAGGTGAGCGGGAAAAAGCTCATGGTCATCGTCCAACCAAAGGACGCTTTGAGAACCACATGGATTAGCATCCCCGCCAGCAGTAGCCCTAACGGAATTGCGATCACAGCGCTGGCAACCCCGAGGATCACCAACTGCCCACCTCCGAGCGCAATCAACTCGCGCCCCGACAACCCTAGACAACGCAACAAACTGTACTGACGCTGGCGAGACAATTCGGTGGCCAACGTAGAGAAAAACAGACCACTGATGGCGACAATCAGCATCAATACACACAGACTTTCGGTGACCGTAAACGTACGGTCGAAAATGCGCATCGCGTACTGCATGATATCGGCTTGGTTTTGAACTTGGCTGTTACTGAGTGAGAATGCCCGACTAATCTGGGCAATAAATAGATCGCTTTCAACGCCTTGCTCGAGGACAACCGCCATTGATGGCCTGCCAGCAGTTAACCAGCTTCCTACGTCACCGCGCGCAGAAACCACTAGCTGACCGTAGGGGTTCCCGTAATCATAATAGACACCCGCAACTTGCCATCGCTCTCCCATTGGGGCGGGTAAATTCACCATTTCACCCGCTTCCACACCGAATTTTGCGGCCAGCGACTCGCTGAGTAATACGGCTCGTTGCTGATGGAGCTGCGACCAATAATCCGGTTGGGCGTTCTTGATTGCCAATGCTTGTTTCTCGAGGGGGCGATTACCAACCGAGAGGACTTCAAGTCGGCCTTGCGGTGCATCGAGCTCACGACGATACGTTATCCAAAACTGCGAGACATTGTCTTGCTTAACCAGCCAAGATTCCATGCGGGGCAATAGCTCATTACTAGGACGAACATACACATCCGCCGCCAGCCGCTGCTGTAGCCATGTTTCGGTGCTAGCACGAAAGCTGCCCACCATGGTTTCCATACCAATATGTGCCGACACCGCCAACATAAAGGCCATTGCCGCCACACCGCGATAGCTTAAACTGGCCGCCGCATCAGTAAAAAACCAACGCCAACGTGCGCCTTGGCGCCATTGCGCCAATAGATGAAATAAGCCGCCACACAAATAGGGTAAGACCAACGCAGCACTTAACATGGTTAGCGCAATTAACGTAAAGCCTTGCCACTGGCTGCTAGGCCAATACGACACGCCCCACGCAGCTACCGCAAGCAACAACGCCAATACCGCTTGTACCGAAAACTCTCGGCGTGTCCCGCGTAATAAGGTCATCCGCTGCGATAAGCGTCCCGAAGGCGTTTTTATTAAGCGGATGAGTGGCCAAGCCGATGCCATTGCAGCCCCTAGCAAGGCTAACAACACACTGTACAACCCCCACTGCCATTGCCAGTGCATGATCAAGTCAACTTCGGCACCATATAGGTCAGACAATGTCGTGGCGACCGCAGGAAGCAGTTGTTTAGCCAGCAATAACCCAAGCACATTCCCGCTGATCACACCTAGGACGACCCAGCCGACTAACTCAATCGCCATCACCAGCGACAACTGTCGACCGTCTACGCCTAATTGCCGTAAGCCGCCGACCAGTGGCTGACGTTGGGTCATTGAAAGAGAAATAGCTTGATAGAAAATAAACAGCCCCACCACGAACGCGAGCAATCCCATCGCCAATAAATTAAGGTGAAATGCGTTGGTAAGTGGTCCTAACTGGGTAGTTTGGGTTTTCGCGAGTGTTAAAGCGGGGGGTAATAATTGGCGGATCTGCTCGCGCTCGGCCTGACTCAGTGCACCACACAAGACTTCACTAATGCCGGCATGAGGAGCCAAGGCGCGTAATAGCGCCATATCCGCTACTAAGTAGGTGCCCATACTAAGCGCATCGTTATCGACAATACGCAACGGGCCAATCGCCGGATAATCTAGCAAGGGGATCATTTGTCCCGATTGCCACCCCTTGTGCGACGCCATCGCTTCCCCGACGTAAACGGGATAAGGTGGAGACATCGCATCGACGGGAGAAATGCCCTCACCGCCATCACCTTCGCTGAGCATCGGTAACATCGCGATCGTATCGACGCCCATCAGGTTGAGATCATCAAGTGACGGCGTCACAACTTGTAAACGCTCGATCGGCACACATTGGGTAAATCCCGCCCGACGTAAATCGATATAAAACGCTTGCGGTACGCGCTGCGTGCGTTGAGTATGATGAATGCTAAACGGATAGGGATTACTAAATAGCTTGGCCCCTTCTCGGTAGCTTTTTTGCGCGTGTTGGTTGATTGATAATACGCCCACCAACAAGGAGACACCTAAGGTAAGCCCCAGCCAAACGAGTAAAATTTGAAAAGGATGGCGGCGATAATGCCCCCATAACGCATTAGCGACGGGCCCGGACACTGAGCACGCCCCCTTGCAGCATGACGCTACCTTGTAAGTAATTGGCAACAGTTTCACTGTGCGTAACCACCAACAAGCCCGCTTCTTGTTGGCGCGTTAATGTGGTAAGTAGCCGCATGACGGCATCCGCATTACGCTCATCGAGGCTTCCCGTTGGTTCATCAGCCAATAACAGCTTGGGTTCCATATATAGCGCACGAGCAATCGCGGTGCGCTGTTGTTGCCCTCCCGAGGCTTCTTCGGGGTAACGATTCAACAACGGCATCAAATCAAGTTGGGAGACAATCTGACGCCACAGCGCTGCATCGTCTTTCAAGCCTTTAAGTTGACGGCAAAAGCGGATGTTGTCGGCAATGGTCAGCGTTGGTAGTAGGTTAAACTGCTGAAAAATAAGGCCAATATTCTGGCGACGAAATTGGGTACGCGCGCGCTCATTCATTTGATGAAGCGGTTTATCATCAAACCAGATTTCACCGCTGTCGGCTTTGTCCAAGCCGGCAATCAGATTAAGTAGCGTGCTTTTGCCCGACCCACTTTCCCCCATCAAGGCCAATTGATGGGTGGGAGAAACAGACAAAGCGGCACCTTGCAGCACGGGATGAAAATCACTTCCATCCTGATAGCCCTTACACAGCGCCTTAATTGCTAACATGCCAATTCGTACCCTTTAACGTCATAAAAGCAGCGATAAACGAGAAGTAAATCACACTGTCTGAACGAATTCGCAATGTACCCCAATTAACACGCTGAGAAAAGGGCTAAAAACTGTGGGCAGCTTCCCATTATTATTTGATAACAAAATCAATTGCTGTCGCTAACCAAATTGTTCAGCCATACACCGGATTTAACACGGATGAGCGAGCCGACCCACTTTACCAGCTCTTCGGTCGCCAATAAGGCATAAACCCAATAAACCGGCCACTCAAACACCACCGCGGATGCCAGCACCACAGGAATACCGATCAACCACTGGGCAACAAAATCTTGCCCTAAGCAGTAACGCACGTCACCACCCGCACGCAACACCCCGACGATCATTGCCATCGGAATGGTTTTTACCACGATAAGCGCGCACATTGCCCAGTAGAAGTATGCGGTGATTTGCGCCGTTTCTCCGGTCAAGGCAGGGAAAAAACCTAGCACCCAAGGTTGAATCGCTAACATCACCAGCGCAATAAACACACCGGCAATAAAATTAAACACGCCCACTTGCCAAGCTTGTTGGTACGCAGTCTCGGTTTGCTTGGCGCCGAGATTATTCCCCACCAACACGGCGGCAGCATTGGCCGTGCCGATCAAAAACGATAAAGATAAGGATTCAACCGGCGTGATGACCGCGATGGCGGCAAGTCCGGCCTCATTCACATGACCAATAATCGCGTGATAAACGAACAATCCTGACGACCACATTAAAAAATTAAAGGCGGTGGGCAAGGACAATGCCAAGAAGCGCTTGACGGCTTTCAGTGTCAGGGATGAGACCCATTCCGCGCGCGAAAAAGCAACAAGATGTTGGCGCTGGTACAAGTACAGGTATAAAGCTAGCATTTCTACAATGCCACTCAATGCGGTCGCGACTGCGGCACCTTTGGAGCCCATTTGAGGCGCCCCCCAGTGACCGAAAATAAACACCCAGTTCAAGAGGATGTTAACGCTGATCCCCACGCCACTGAAAAACGTGCTGATCCCTGGCTTGTGCATGGCACGCAAACCAGCAGCTAACCCTGACACACTCGCCAGACAAAAAAGCGACAGACCCGCGATTTGCAGATAGTCTTTTCCCAACGCAATCACAGTGGGGTTATCACTGGCAACACTAATAATCGAATCTGCGTAGAGCCAAAAAATGAGTGCACTGAGTGCGGCGTTGGCATTGGTCAAGGTCACCGTGAGTGCAATTTTCTCGCGAAAGCCCTGCATATTACCTGCGCCCCAATACTGGGCAACCAGCATGGATCCACCCGTCATCGCGCCAAAAATCAATAACGTTGAGACAAACATCGCTTTCCCGGCGATACCAATCGCCGCGACATCGGCTTCACTCAACTGCCCCACCATTAAAATATCCACCAAGCTGCGGCTGGAAAACATCATGGTTTGCAGCGCAATGGGAATCGCAATTAACAGTAAACGCTTGAGAAAAACAGCATCAAAGAAAGGACGAGACAAGGCAGACACAGGCGACTCCACGCAACAACGAGAATGGCCTTAGTGTACTTGCCTTTATATGAAGAAAAAACCGCCAACTGGCGGTTTATATCGATTATTTTTGGGTTGTCGGTACGGGCATCACCATCAAACTATCTGCTTGGTTTTGTGGCCAAATGAGATACTCGGCATGGTATTTCACGATTGACTTATAGGCAGTCACTTTCGTCGGTGCTAATCCTGCTTGATGTGCCCAACCAATAAAGGTGTTTTCTGGGCCTCGCACGTACACACTTAACGGCTTAACCAGTACGCCCTCTGAGTCAAAAGCCGCTTGAGTCGCATCGGGACACACTGCCAATGAATGCTGCCCGTCAGAGATCACTCTTACTTTGCGGTCAATGGTAGCGTCAGTATGCACCATCCACTGCGCCGCTTTTGCCGCATCGATTAGCTGACATAGCTGGGTGTACATCACGGCGTTAGCCGGCGCACTCACCGGGAACCAAGCTTGGTAAACCGATTGAATTTGACGAAATTCCGCTTCTAACGCCGCTTTGGTGCCCGCACTACGGGCACGCTGCACCCAACGTTGTAGATCGGCTTTCACACTGTGATGGAAGCGCTGTTTTTTGGCCGCTTGTGCCACCCAACGTCCTAAAAACGCTTCTCGAGCAGCGGGAGCATCAACGAGCTTTCGCGCCGCAATAGCGGCTTCAATGTCTGCAAACGCGGTATTCACTACCGTCTGGATATGGGTCACGTAACTCATGGTTCTTTTCGCGCGAGTAACCAATAGAAAGCGGCAGAGAGTATCGCACAAATCGCGATAGCGCCAATCATCCCCCACGGCGTGCCATCAGAGACGACCGCTACCCCAGCCCCGACTAGTGAGCCAATACCAAAGCGCATCGTCCCTGCTAGCGACGATGCGGTACCGGCCATTTGCGGATAACAAGACAGTAAACAAGCCATGCTGTTACTGCCGATAGTTGAAATCACACCGACGTAAGTCATCACGGGGATCACGGTTCCCCAAAGACCAAGGTCTAACCACTGACAGACTGCAATCGCGATACCGGCAACCAGCTGAATCGCCAAGCCGAAACGCAACATCCAGTGAGAGCCCATTTTGCGCACCAGCCGACCATTCAAAAAGGTCATGATGATCAAGCAAACAATGTTAAGGCCAAACAGATAACCAAATGCCTTGGCACTGACGCCGTAATAGTCGATATAGACAAACGAGCCGGCGGTAAGAAACGAGAACATGCCAGCAAAAGAGAAGCCAGAGCAAAAGATCATACCGACCGCAAACGGCGTTTTCAGCATACGCGCATAGTTACGCAGCGAAGCACCGATACGCAGCGGCGGACGATGATTTTGGGGCAAGGTCTCGGGAATTTTCACCACAATACAGACCATCACAAAACACGCCCAGCCGGCCAATACCCAAAAAATCGCACGCCAATCGAACCACGTCAGCAAATAGCCGCCAATCATGGGAGCAGCAAGCGGTGCAATGGTCATCACCAAGGTGATAAATGACATGGTGCGTGCAAACTCTTCACGCTCGAACATATCACGCACCAAGGCTTGAATGATCACGGCGGCCGCGGCTCCAGCAAAGCCTTGGGTAGAGCGAGCCAGCATCAATACGTTGATGTCTTCGGCGAGCGCACTGACGACAGCGCAGATAAAAAACAGCATCACCCCGCCAAGCATTACCGGCTTGCGTCCATAGCTGTCGGAGATTGGCCCGTGAAAGAGCTGGCCAATCGCAAATCCGGCCGTATATGCTACTAGGGTCGACTTCACTGCACTATTGGGTGCCCCCAAATCGCCAGCGATGGCTGGCATCGCAGGCAAGTACATATCGATGGCAAGAGGTGTCAGCGCCGCGATCGCGCCCAAAATGATAATCAAAAGCCAACTGAGTTGTGTCGGTGACACCGTGACAGCCGATGATTGCGACATAACACTCCTTAACGTGAAAGACAGAGCAACAGGAAATAACGTGAGGTAGATCGAATTGTAACAGTTTATTGTTTCTGTGCGGGAAAGAATGTCTTTCTTTTTGTTGTTATTGCATAGCGCAATAAGCAACGACACCCAGCATGAAATCTGGGCGCAGATTGTCTCTTTCGCAACAAAAAAACAGTCTTCGGCGGAAATATAAAGGAGCCTGACTGACAGACTCCTGAAAAAGACACCCCATTTTTCATCACTGTGCGAATAACGGAATGCCTAAGGCGTGCTTTTATTTGATAAACATGGCCACTTCATCAGCGGTCAATGGACGATATTCGCCCGGCTCAAGGGATTCGTCCAAGCATAACGGCCCAACTGACTCACGGTGCAATGCCTCAACACGGTTACCCACCGCAGCAAACATGCGCTTCACCTGATGGTACTTCCCTTCTTGAATAGTCAGCAGCACCTCGCACTCATCCACTTTTTCGAGCGTCGCTGGTAAGGTCTCTTCTTTTTCACCGCGTAACATAACACCCTGCTCAAACTGAGCGGCGACATCATCGGCAAGTGGATCCGCTAGCCATACACGATAGGTTTTATCGCATTTATGCTTGGGTGAAGTGATACGGTGTGACCACTGCCCATCGTCGGTTAACAACAACAAGCCTGTTGTGTCAGCGTCTAATCGGCCAGCGATATGCAGTTTTTCCGCATTCACTTCTTCTAAAAGCACAAATACCGTGGGGTTGAATGCATCTTCATGGGAACACACCACACCCGCGGGTTTGTGCATCATAAAGTAACGCGGCCCGGACAGCATCAGTCGCTGGCCTTCAAACTCAACCTCAGCATCGTCGCTGATTTTAACGGCGCCAGATTTGATTACCTCACCGTTGACGGTAATCACTTCACTTTTCAGAACGCGTGCGGCTTGCTTTCGCGTCACCCCTAAGGTCTCACATAAAAACTTATCTAATCGCATGTGACTGCTCGTTACACCTGTATTTGCGGCGATTATACGTCACATAGGCAGTAAGACACAGATCAAGTTTCAATGGATTGACCTGCATACTGAACGGCCGTGACATAAACTTGTCTCATGCTATCGCCAATCCACAAATTAGATGCAAGGCCTCACGCAGGCTTTTTATCGAGACGACGAGTCCGTCACATCGTGCCAATGCAACACGTTGTGGCGATTGAGCCTATTCAATGACTGGGTATGATACTGGCGTCTCTCGACTAATCAGTGATAAATAAGGTAACACTATGATTGTTTCTCTTCGCCAGCCGGACGCTAATGCTTTTGAAACGCTAATCGCCATGTCGCGCGCGCAGCACGAGCATGAAGCGCTTCCCTTCGATCGCGAGCCTGTAGAAACGGCGTTTAAAACGCTACTCTCACATCCAGAGCGTGGGGCTGTATTTCTGATTGATGTTGAGCATAATGGCGAGTGCGAGACCATTGGCTACTTGGTCTTGGTGTACAGCTTTAGCGTTGAAAATGGTGGCAGCGTGGGCGTGATTGATCAGTTTTTTATCGCACAAAACTGGCGGCGCCAAGGTGTCGGTTCCCAAGTGATCCCCTTAGTTGAAGCAACCGCCAAGCAGCATGACTGTGTCGCGGTGATCCTCGAGGTCAACATTGGTAACAAAGGTGCCCGCTTGTTTTATGAGCAATTTGATTACCAACCTCGCCGTCAGCACTGCATAATGTCAAAGCGCCTGTAAAGTCCTGTACCTCGCTCCATAAGTCAGTAAAATTAAACGGCCTCAAAAGGGCCGTTTTTTGTGGAACACATTTATCGCCAATCCCGAAAACCGCCAACGCTTCTGGTGGTTTCCCCACACACTGAGAGTAACGTTGATTACTGATTATTATGTATACCCTTCGTCCGTATCAGTCTGACGCCGTCAAAGGTGTGCTTCATTATTTTCGTCGTCACAGCACACCTGCCGTCGCCGTACTCCCCACCGGTGCTGGCAAAAGCTTGGTGATCGCAGAGCTTGCTCGCATCGCGAAAGGGCGCGTTCTCGTACTCGCCCATGTGAAAGAGCTGGTGGAACAAAATCATGCTAAGTATGAAGGATATGGGCTAACCGGAGGCATCTTCTCCGCAGGGCTGGGACGCAAAGAATCACACGAAAAAGTGGTGTTTGCCTCGGTACAATCGGTGGTACGCAACTTGGAAGCATTCGCGGATCAGTTTTCGCTGCTAGTTATCGACGAGTGCCACCGCGTGCCTGACAATCAAGATAGCAGTTATCGCCGTGTGATTAGCCATTTACAAAACGTGAATGCCGGATTAAAAGTGTTGGGACTCACCGCAACCCCCTATCGACTGGGCCAAGGCTGGATTTATCAGTATCACACCAGTGGAAAAGTCCGCACCACCGAAGCGCGCTTTTTTCGTGACTGTGTCTTCGAGCTGCCGATTAGCCATTTGCTCGATGAAGGATTTTTAACCCCCGCTCATGTGCTGGATGCACCCCTTCTCAGTTACGACTTTTCGCAAGTCTCTCGCACCGCCAACGGTTACTATCGTGAAGCCGATTTAGAGAAGGTCGTGGCCAATGCACCACGCGCGACGCCGCAAATCATTGAGCAAGTAATGTCCTATGCCAAGCAGCGTCAGGGCGTCATGATTTTTGCCGCGACCGTCAGCCACGCGAAGGAAGTGCTCGCCCTACTGCCGCCACACGAATCCGCCTTGATTATTGGTGATACACCCGGCCCTGAACGCGATGCGCTGATCCAAGCCTTTAAGCAAAAACAGCTCAAATACTTGGTCAATGTCTCTGTTCTAACCACGGGGTTTGATGCCCCTCACGTCGATTTGATTGCCATTTTACGTCCAACCGAATCAGTGAGTTTGTATCAACAAATTGCTGGCCGTGGCTTGCGCCTTTCGCCCGGGAAAAAAGACTGTTTAATCCTCGATTATGCCGGTAACGTCTACGACTTGTATCAACCCGAAATCGGCATGCCAAAACCAGACAGCGACAGTGAACTCGTTACCGTCCCTTGTCCTGCGTGTGGGTTTAATAACAGCTTTTGGGGGAAACTCGACGACAATGGCTTTTTGATTGAGCATTATGGCCGTCAATGCCAAGGGTACTTTGAAGACGACGACGGCGAACGCGAAATATGTGGTTACCGTTTTCGCGCCAAATTCTGCGATGAATGCGGTGCCGATAACGATATCGCCGCGCGGCGCTGTCATCAGTGTGACAAGCCATTGGTCGATCCGGATAAAAAGCTCCGTGAAGCACTTAAACTCAAAGACGCACTGGTGATGGCCTGTGTGGATCTGTCACTCACTGCAGGAAAAAACCGTTATCAAAAGCCACAGTTGAAAGTGACCTATCACACCAGTGAGGGAACAGATCTTCATGAAATATGGCCGCTTGCAACTAAGAAACAAAAGCAGGATGTGCTAGCACGCTTTGTCCGCCCTCATTTGGTCGATAGACACCGTCCCTTTACCGATACGGCCGCAACCAAAATTGCAGCGGCACAACACAGGTTTCGGGCACCGGACTTTATCGTCGCGCGCAAGCAAGGACGTTTTTGGCACTTACGCCAAAAGATTTTTGATGTTGATGACTTTCTTTCTCAAGATCGCCTTGATGCACTGCTTGCCCAAAGTCGCGGTCAACAATTCGCCGACGCCGACCTTTAACGCATCGCGATTGCGCCATCCTGCGCGTTATGGCTTGTTTTACCCCCCAAGCAGTGCTACTATCCGCGCTCGTTTTTGGGTATTGAGTTAGGTCGCTACGCTCAGTACTATATTTTCACTCTAAAGAGAGTTATTAATTATGATGAAATTCGAAGCTGAAGTACGCGCAGAGAAAGGTAAAGGTGCGAGCCGCCGCCTGCGTCATCAGAAGAAATTCCCTGCTATCGTTTACGGTGGTAACCAAGAGCCTGTATCTATCGCACTTGACCACCCAGTTGTTGTTAACCAAATGGACAAGCCTGAGTTCTACGAAGGCATCATCCTGGTTATCGATGGCCAAGAAGTTAAAGTGAAGCCACAAGACATCCAACGTCACCCGTTCAAGCCAAAAGTTGAACACATGGACTTCATCCGCATCTAATTCCTCAGCGAATAATGATGTGATAAAAGGCGCCCACGGGCGTCTTTTTTTTATCCCGAGCATTCTTGACCTAGCGCAAAAGTAAGGTTTACATGTCATGAAAATGTCATAAATGGAGACCTAGATCAAAAAAGGGAGAATGAACGTGATAACAGCATTCCAATTTGACTATTAAGTTGATTAACTTAGCCTCCCTTTTAATACACATGTTATATCCCACCATGAAAAAAAGCATTTTTGTTGTTGCATTTATGTCCTTGGCGTTAATGTTAACGGGCTGCTCAGCCACCAATACTCTCGTTAAAAAACGTAACCTTGATGTGCAAACCAAAATGAGTAACACCGTCTTTTTAGACCCAGTGGCTCCTTCAAAACGCACCGTGTTCTTACAAATTCGCAATACTTCCGATAAGCCTAATCTCGATATTAAGTCTGATATTAAAGCGAATATTGAAAGCCGCGGATATAAAGTCCTCGACAATCCAGATAAAGCTCACTACATGATCCAAGCGAATATTCTGCAAGTCGGTAAATCGGATCTGCGTGATAGCGAAAACTTCCTATCTCAGGGCTTTGGAAGCGCCGTTGGTGGCGCCCTTGTTGGTGCTCAATTTGGCGGCGGTTCAGGCCGAGGTGCAACATCTCTCGCAGGTGCGGCCATTGGCTTGGTTGCTGATGCGTTGGTTGAGGACGTTTATTATTCAATGATTACCGACCTACAAATCTCAGAGCGCGCCTCTGCGGGTGTCGTTGTGACTGAAGCGCTTGACTCTCAACTCGCGCAAGGCACGAACAGTAAGAAGGTCGTAACATCAACCCAAGAAACACAATGGAAACGATATCAAACACGTGTTCTTTCCACTGCCAATAAAGTTAACCTAGAGTTTGCTGAGGCTGAGCCTGTGTTGAAGCAAGGCTTAGTACAATCAATTAGTGGACTTCTATAAAGTAACTAAGCGCGCTTCGCCGAGGCGCGCTTTTATCCTAATCAACATATTTCTATATAGTACACACCACCGCGCTTTTATCTCGTCATCTTTTTGACAAATACGACAACAAATAGCGCCATCGTAAAGCTGCCAAGAAACGCTTCAAAGGCGGCAATAAAACGCGCCACGCCGTGCGGCGATATATCACCGTAACCGAGGGTGGTAAAGGTGACAACACTAAAATATACGGCGTTCAACAATTCATAAAAGTATCGCTGCCAGCCAGTCACATCTGGATAGATGGGATTGCTTTGTGTGGTGCCAAGGGCAAAATACGCCAGCGCACACGACACAATCACCAGAACCGAAAAGACCACCACGCGCAGCGGATCTTCACCATAGCCGCAAAAGAGATCAACAATCTTGGAAAGCCAACGTCGAAAACTCAACTTAGGCATTTGGTAGCGCCGAAACCGCATCTCTTTTTTAAAAAAATACCCAGCGACTTCAAATAACCCCTGCTTTTCGCATTGTTTACGCACGTTTCGGCAGACTTCTTCGGACTCTTGAAATAGCGATTTTCGCCTTGCCGGATCACGCTCTTTGTAGGCCAGTCGTTCTTGCTTGAGCTCTTTTCCCCAGTCCACATTCTCAAGGCCTGCACGAGCCAGATCTGCACCTAACAAGTTGCTGCCATCTAGCCGCGCACAGTTTAAATTCGCGCGTAGCAAGTTGGCTTTCATTAATGAGGCGCCGCGTAAATCCAATCCAAAGCAATGCGCTTCAGCCATGTTCGCTCGATAAAAATCCGCGCCTTGGCACGAGTAGCCTTCGCGACTTCCTCGGTTCACTAAATCAATGTCAGTTAGGTCGGTTCGGGCAAGTTGAAAGCCATCAAGCGGTTTTCCTGATGACGCCCATTTTTCCACGTCTGCTTTTACGTCATGACCACACTTATCAATGTCCGGATCATGCCAATAGCATAGCCCGGACTGTCCGGCTGGCTGATCGCAACACCAGCCTTTACTGCTTTTAAATGAACAAGTTTGACTGCGCATGCCCTCGCCCTCCTTACCTAAGTTTAGAAACACTCGGTAATGGCGCCACTCGTGGCCAGTGAAAAAATCAAAGCGAGAAAGAGAAGGTACGCTGAATGCTTACTGGGTGGGGTCCTCATCATCAAACAATGAGGGTTGTGACGGGATCGGTTGGGGATCTAAAGCAGCATCACGCATCTGTTTGCGCTTGGCACGCATGATGCGCTCATAACGCTGATGGCAGAGGCGAACAACATTGCGTTTTTGTTCATTGGTTAATTCAAACCAATGAAAGCGTTCTTCGCGACTGCGAAAACACCCCTTGCAATAGCCTTTGTTGTTCACTTCGCAGATGCCTTTGCATGGACTTGGCACCTCGAAGAAATCCAGTTGTTCCACATCTACCTCCCTGCTCGTCTATTCATTCAAGCGGGCACTGGGCAGAAATGCAAGTTTGGTTAAAACAAGCCTAATTGTGGCAAGGCTAAGGTATCAAACTCTTTACCAATAAACGGCAAAATACCATCGGCAATAGGCTTAAGTTGCTTATCAATATAATGCTGATAATCAATCGGGCTACGCCGGTAAGCAAGGGGTTCGGGGCCATTAACGGTGATCACGTATTCAATCCAGCCACCGCGTTGATACTGCTGAGCGCGCCCACGTTGATGATTTTCGCTATCAGCTAAGCGTGCCGCGCGCACATGGGGAGGCACATTCTTTTGATATTCCGATAACGGACGACGAAGCCGCTTACGGTACACTAAGCGTTCATCGTGCTCGCCTTTGCTGGTGCTGGTCACCAGCTCACGAATAAACTCGTCCACTTCTTCACCATCGAAGACGCGTTGATAAAGCTGTTGCTGGAATTGCTGTGCAAGCGGTGTCCAATCGGTTCTCACCGTCTCCAAGCCTTTAAACACGATCTCAGCGTGACCCGATTCTCTATCCACGACGCGACCTGCATATCGCTTTTTGCTACCGGTTTCTTGGCCGCGAATGGTGGGCATCAAAAAACGCTGATAATGGGTTTCATACTCAATTTCTAGCGCCGATTCGAGATCATAAGTTTCTCGTAAGTGCTGGCGCCACCAGCTATTAACGTGATCAACCAGCGATTGACCAA
Organism: Salinivibrio sp. PR5; assembly: GCF_001996085.1. Lineage (NCBI taxonomy): Bacteria > Pseudomonadati > Pseudomonadota > Gammaproteobacteria > Vibrionales > Vibrionaceae > Salinivibrio > Salinivibrio sp. PR5. The sequence goes on along the minus strand of NZ_MUFK01000009.1, from coordinate 8,533 downwards.
TAGCATCAGCGTCCTCACTCGCCTTATCACCGCCCAAGGAAACAAAGGTCGAGTCTGTATCGCCATAGATCACTTCATAGCCTTGTGCCTCAATCAGTTCACGAGTGGTTTTCATAATCTCATGACCCCGCATCGTAATCGACGACGCCAGTCGGTGATCAAAGAAACGACACCCTGACGATCCTAGCACCCCATAAAATGAGTTCATGATGATTTTTATCGCTTGTGAGAAGGCTTTTTCTCCGGCTTTTTTAGCGCGATCGCGCGCTTGCCATAAATCATCAATCAATGCCGGCAAGTAATGCTTTTCTCGGTGAAACACACCACCGCGAAAGCCGGGCACAATATTGCGCTCTTCGCCTGCTTGTTGTGACTTTAAGCCTTCAACCAGCCCTAGCGGATCAATCAAAAACGTGCGAATAATAGACGGGTACAGCGACTTAAAATCCAACACCAGTACCGAATGATAAAGGCCGGGTTTAGAGTCCATTACATAGCCGCCAGGGCTTGCAATCCAACCATCGCTGGCCAAATTAGGCGCCACATACCCCGAGCGATGTAAGCGCGGGAGATACAAGTTGGTAAACGCAGCAACAGAGCCTCCGACCCGATCTAGCTCGACACCGGTGAGACGCGAGCGCTCAATCATAAAATCAAGCAAATGCGTATGGGCAAAGATGCGATTAACCAATCGGCAGTCTTGCAAGTTATAGGTGGCGAGCGCGACTTTATCGTGATGAAACATGCGATTGATAGACGCCATCCGATCATGCGGATCGTCGATGGCCTTTCCCTCACCAAGCAGCGTTTGCGCGACTGACTCAAGCGCCCAAGAGCGAAAACCATAGGTCGCCGTTTTCAGCGCATCAATCCCATCAATGACCACACGTCCTGCCAAGCTAATAAAACCAGACTTATTGGCATTTCCTTCTCGCCAATAGGCAGTCTCACCGCCGCGGCCAATACGGAGTGACTTTTGATGACGCTGCGCGCGCTTGACCAGCAAACGGAAGTCAAAATCAATCACGTTCCATCCCACCACCACATCAGGATCATAGGTGGTAAACCAGCGCTCAAGCGCCGATAACAAGGAGACTTCGTCGCTAACCCATTCTATCCATGCGGGGGCATCGGGTTGTGGCGCCCCGACCATAATCACGCGGCTATCCATGTCACTGTCCAAGCCAATCGAGTACAGCTGGCCTTTTTCTGAGCATTCAATATCCAGTGATACATGGCGTAACTGTGGCGTATACGCCTGCGCCTTTGCTTTACCTTGCGTCACTTCGAGGTAACCTGCTCGCTGACGCGCATTGCCGGCAAACAGTAAGCTGCCGCAAATATAGCGCTCCATCAGATAGCGATCCGCAAGACGCAAATCCCCTTCATAGAGCGGAATGGCAGCACCACTTAATACACGTTGCCCTTCTTGGGCGCGTTTGACGGTACTGAAGTAACAGGCGACCAAAGGAATATGTTGAAAGGTCGCCAACGGGACGGTTTTGCAGTAGGCGTGCGGATCGATAGAAGGAAGCAGTGCTTGTGCGCGTTGTTGCTCTTCTTGAGGAATAAAAAAGACGCTTTGTTGATTCTCAATACAGAGTTTTACCGGTCCATCAGGTGTAGAGAGCCACAGCACGATGGTACTCGACTCGCCCCGATCACGTTGTTGGCGCGTAATAACGAACCCTTTTTGAACATACGGTTGAGACGTTGTCGACAAAGCCACTATTTAGCATCTAACTCAAGAAATCATACTAAGAGTGTAACAAACCGACAAAAGCACTGTATAGATAAACAGTTTAATTTATTGCTCATCACGCCAAACATTAACCGCGTACCTGTTCACGCGGCATCGCTCCCATCAAGATGACGCCGATAAAGGCCACACAAGCCGCACTGGCTAAACGCATGTTCATCATCTGACCATCGTCCAACCACACCACGCCAACTAAGGCGATCACCGCCAGTACCGATAACGTGTGCTTCCACAGCAGAGAAACCTGTGTAGAAAGCCACTGCCAAGGATAAATTATCCCGAGTACCGTCAGGGCTCCAGCTATCATCGCCACTACGGCGCCAGATATCGTCACGGTTAAACCGGGCAACGCGAAAATCAACAGTGCAATTGCCAGTAAGACACTCAACCGAAAACTGACACAGAGTTGTTTAGGGTACTGATCTGTTTGTTCAGACAGCGTCTGCCAATAGTCACGCCATGCCAATCCAGCCACAAGTGCCAAGCCCAACCCTAAACTGCTGGGGGCGTACATACCGGGAGCAAATAAATACCCCACGCCAGCAAACAAAAGCATCATGCCGCCCCAGTGCAATCCTTTGCGTTCTGCCGTCACCATCAGGCCGTGCACACCTTGGACGCCGGCCATCACCATCAATGCCAACGTCCCTAAATCAAGATATCGGCATGCAAACAAGGCGGATGTGACGGCAAGCAACAAGCTCGCGGCCATACGCCAAACATCAATCGGCTGCGAAAAAAGTGAATCAGGCAATCGCGACGCAGCACGTTTTGGCCGCGCCGCAGGATACATGTGGGTTGCAACGGAACAGACACTCGTCTTGTTGCTCGAGAGATAACGCGCCGTCAACCATGCCATGATTGCGCCGCCAGCCAACCACAACGCGACAAAACTCGCTGAATCCAGACCACCCGCCATGCTCCACAGCACAAGGTAGCCATTGGCCGTGATCACCATTAACACCAGCAACGACAGACTCATTTGCTTGACCATGCCCATGAATGGGGCTCCTTATAACCACTTACTTCTGCATAGACCGCGTCATCGCGATATTTCTTTCAATCCCATACTTTATGCAGAACCGAACAATAAGCCTTCTGATCCATCAACACGGCTTTGTTGTTATTGACGGACGCGATACAATACGCGTTTGTTCGTTCTCGGGAAGTATGCATGTCAGATCCGAAAAGCAAAGCGCTCAAAAAAATCGCCAAATGCCTTGAGTTAAGTAACTCAGCGAACGTCAATGAGGCAGCGCAGGCGATTAAGATGGCTGAGCGCCTGATGCGAAAACATGGCCTCGACCAAGACGATATCGACTTTATCAGCATGGGGAAAACGCGCTCTGAAACCCTGCTGCCTACATCGGTAAGTGAACCGATCCTGAAGATCATTCGCGGTATCAATGGTCGATTTGGCGTGGAGTGTGTGCTGATCAACTACAAAGGCTTAAAGCAAGCAGAATTTATTGGTGATGCCGATCGCGCGATATTCGCCGCATTCGCCTTTGATGTGGTGTATCGCGAGATGAATGAGCATATCGGCCAATTCCGCAACAGTTTTGCCGGTTCGGGCACCAGCACCCAAGAAGTGTCGCGCCGTGTGCAGTCTTTTACTATCGGCTGGCTAGAAGGGGCGCTGGAGAAACTGCCTCAGCTCGATGCACGTGACAGCGATGACAAGATTAAAAGCTACATCGACAAAGAGTTCGAAAACATTGATCGAGAAACCTTCAAGCAACAGCTAAAAGCCGCTATGGCCGCTATTACCGACGATTACGAGAAAGGCATGAAGAAAGGACGCCAAGTATCTGTAAGTCGCCCTGTGGGCGGACAAGGCGAACGAAAACGTCTCACTAGTCAGACAAAATCACGCTAGCTCCCTTCTAATTGTCCGACAACGGTCAAGCCTGACGCATACCTAAGACAGTTGCGTCAGGCTGGGTCAAATCTCGGTTAAATCTCTTTTTTCCTATTGAGTTACCCACTATCCAGATCTAGCCTAGGGGTGAAGGTCGTTCCAAAAATGACTGGATAACAACGCATAGTTAATGCGAACAATAATACCTTATCATCCTTATTTAGGAGACAGTGGCATGAAAAAAGTCGTGACAAGCCTAGGCCTGCTTTTAGCCGTTGCACCAGCGGCTTATGCACAACAAGATAGCGGTCTATACCTCGGTGGCCGTGTGGGTCCTTCATTTCTTGAAGATAGCTGTGTCTCTGACGCTAACTGCGGCGACTCAGAGCTGGCGGCAGGCGTAGTTACCGGTTATAACTTCAATAACTGGTTCGCGCTAGAAGGTACCTATGACTACCTTGGCCGTTTTGATACCTCATTTGACCAGTCAGGAACAACCCTCGGTGCTGCCGGTGACCTTACTGCGTTAACACTGGCCCCTAAATTTGCCTACCATCTCAAACCGGATACCGCGTTGTACGGTAAAGTCGGTGGCGCATGGTGGAACTGGAACAGCAGCGCCGGTGATCGCGATGACGTGTCATTGATGGGCGCGATCGGTGTGGATCACCAAGCGACCGATAACATCAACGTACGTCTTGAATACCAACACATTAATGATATGGACGACGGCTACTTCTCAAGTGTTGACAATAACCTTGTGACCGTGGGTATGACCTACCACTTCGGCCGCACCAGCAGCGAGCCGATGCCTGAGCCTATGGTTGAAGAGCCAGTCATGGCTGAGCCGGCGCCAGAGCCACAAGTGGTTGCTGAACCACAAACCATCGTCTTGTCAGAAGCGGGCGAAACCGAGTTGTTTGGCTTTGATGAAGCAACCCTTTCTCCACAAGCGGCTGCCTCATTACAACCATTGATCAACCGCCTACTCCAGCACGAAGAAGCGACCGCGACCATTATCGGTCACACCGACAGCAAAGGCCCAGCGGCCTACAACCAAAAACTGTCTGAGCGTCGCGCACAAGCGGTAGCAGATGTATTCGTTGATGCGGGTATCGATGCCGAGCGTTTAACCGTGATGGGTAAAGGTGAGTCCACGCCAATTGCTAGCAATGACACTGTGGACGGCCGCGCGAAAAACCGTCGCGTTGAAGTCACCTCACCTGAGTTTGTCTACGTCGAAGTACAATAAATCCCTTGGTAACAAGGTGAACAACCCCTAATCAACAAAGCCACCGTTCATGCGGTGGCTTTGTTTTATTCAATCTAAACAAAATAACGTTGCACGTGGCTCGCTAGTAAGTCTAATTATACCGCTTCAGCGGGATGCTGGCCGAGATGGTTTTTCATCAAATCATCAATCATGACCCGATCTTCATCGCTCACGCCGGCGACGCGTGGATAACGCGGCTGTGCCCGATCATTACAATACGCCGCATCCCACCCTTGAGTAGTGTGTAAAAATTCAGCCGCAAAATCAGACGAATAGCGTAAGCAGCCTGCCATGACCGTATCTATGTACGACTGCGTGATCGGTTTATGCACATCAGGCGCGACACGATCCTCTGCCACATACACATACACGGGCCCTTCAAGCGCAATCCCTTTGGGCAGTGCAATACGAGACGCGTCTAGCGCAAGACGTCGATACCCTGCCTCACGGCGATCAAAGTCAGGCAACGCGTCTGGCGCGATCTTTACCAAAACGCCATTGCACGCGCCGTCCCCTTCCAATACCACTAACGGAGAGATCAATGCTTCACTGACATTGCTCCAATAACGCTCTAACCCCGATACGGTTACCGGACACGCCCACCCTGACTCTCCGGTCAACGCGCGCGAAGCAGGATTCATTAAACTGCCATAGCCAAACAAGTACATTCCCCAAATAACTCCTTATCAGGTTCACCTTACAGAACGCCAGCATTTGCCTTGCTTTTCTCACCCAAGTTGCCAAAATATCGGCAATGTTGTAAACAAGGAAAGTGATTATGGAACAACTAGATAAGCTGGAAGCTCACTTCAAACGTCTGTCGCATTTTCAGCACCTTGCCGCAATCTGCGGTTGGGATCAAGCCACCATGATGCCCAGCGGAGGCAGTCAAGCCCGTGCCGACGCCATGGCTGAATTGGCACTCTATACCCATCAGCAACTCACTACGCATGAACTGCATGACTGGTTTAGCGCGTTGGATGAACAACAAGACCGGCTCAATGACGCCCAACGGGCCAGCCTCAGAGAAATGAAGCGTCAGTGGCAACATGCCAGTGTACTCCCTGACACCTTAGTGAAGGCCAAATCCTTAGCCGGTGCCAAATGTGAACACGCCTGGCGACAGCAGCGTCAAAATAACGACTGGGACGGCTTCGCCAAAAACCTTAAAGAAGTAGTGGCACTCGCGCGCGAAGAAGCCCACATCCGAGCCGATCAAAAAAACTGCTCGCCCTATGACGCTTTACTGGATCTGTACGAGCCAGACATGACCGCTAGCCGCATCGATGAAGTGTTTGGCGAGCTTAAAACATGGCTACCAGACACCATTCAAGCGGTAGTGGATAAGCAAAGCCAGCAAACCACACGGTTGCCCGAAGGTCCCTTTGCAGAGGCTCAGCAAAAAGCCTTAGGCGAGAAAATGATGGCGCTGCTGGGTTTTGACTTCGAGCATGGTCGATTAGACGTCAGCACTCATCCATTTTGTGGAGGCGTGCCAACCGATGTACGCATTACCACCCGCTACGACGAGAAAGACTTTACCTCGGCGTTAATGGGCGTGATCCACGAAACGGGGCACGCGCGCTATGAGCAAGGACTACCCAAACACCTTGCCGGCTTGCCGGTTGGCAAAGCGCGCTCAATGGGTGTGCATGAGAGCCAAAGCTTGTTCTGTGAAATGCAGCTTGCCCGCAGTGAGGCATTCGCCACCTTGATTTGTCAGCATGCCAAACAAGCCTTTAACCGCCAAGACGACCCGGCTTTCCATGTAGACAACTTCCACCGCGTGCTCACACGTGTCTCACCCGGCTATATCCGTGTTGATGCCGACGAAGTGACCTATCCTGCACACATCATGTTGCGCTACGACATTGAGCGCGATCTTATCAGTGGCAAAATGGAGGTCGATCATATCCCTGACCGTTGGGATCATGCCATGCAGCAATACCTTGGCCTCAGCACCGCTGGCAACTATAAAAACGGCTGTATGCAAGATATCCACTGGACTGATGGCAGCTTTGGCTACTTCCCGACCTATACCTTGGGTGCACTGTATGCCGCGCAATTGATGCAAACGATGCGTCAGCAAATGGATGTGGATGGCATTATCGCCAGCGGCAATGTCTCACCGATTTTCGATTGGTTGTCTCAACATATCTGGCAACGCGCTAGCACCACCTCAACCGATAACTTACTCAAAGATGCAACCGGCGAAACCCTCAACCCCGCCCACTTCCGCGAGTATATTCAAGGGCGGTATTTGTAAGCGCTCATCCCCCAAGGCCAGCGTGTTGGCCTTGGGGCACTCACCGACAAGAGGCATTTATGGCTAATTATGAGACACTAAAAGCCCGACAGCGCCTAGAGCGCGATCGTTACCCAGAAAATTTATCCATTCGCGTGCACCGAGCTCTCAGCTGGCTAAAGCAAGCCGAGCAAACGGATGATACTGATAGTCAGTTTGTTTTCTTATGGATTGCATTTAACGCCGCTTATGCGCAAGAGTTTGCGCAAAAACGGCAGTTTACGGAGAAAAACCTCTATCAAGGCTTTCTGGAAAAATTGATTCAACTCGATAAAGAAGCACGTCTAACCCATTTGGTGTGGCAAGAGTTCTCAGGCCCGATCCGGGTGATTCTCGATAACGATTATATCCTGCAAGCCTATTGGGAATATCAAGCCGGATATATCACTGAAGATAGATGGCAGGCTTCACGCAAACACGCCAAAACACGCGCACACAAAGCCTTGGCAAACAGTGATACCGCAACGGTATTAGCCGCTGTTTTTAGCCGTTTGTATACGTTACGTAACCAGTTACTCCACGGCGGCGCCACCCACGGCAGCCAAGCCAACCGCGCCCAGCTAAAAGACTGCGTAAGCATGATGCAAAAAATAGTGCCTTTGATCATCGAAATAATGATGGACGGCAATACAGCCACCTGGGGCGATCCTGTGTATCCGTTAGTGTGAGGTATGGACACTGACTGATTACTCTGCGGTGCTCAAATTATGACAAGGTGCATACGCTCAGCTATGTGTCTTGCATCAGCGTTAAACACGGGGTTAGGTGCAAAGTGCATTTGCACAGCCTCGAACTGGGACCATCAGTGCGCTTAATGAAACGTCTTGTTAGTTAGTACATAATGAGCGTAATCTTGTCCGATCGACATTTAGGACATACAAACTTCTTTAAGCGCATCTTGATTAAAAATGCTTGTCTATCGGATAGAATATAACCACACTCTTTACACGCTATGTTTGATTTTCCAGGTGGTTTTATTGGCATATCTTTATCGACTTTTAATATTAAAAACTCTCATGAATAACTATTTTCACCAGAAGTCGTTTTGTTTAACCTTACAGTTCACAAAAAAACGACTGATGGCTTGATTACTTTATTGGTATTGGTGTTTACATAACCTCTGAGTAATACGTGCTGGATAGGACCGCTGGTATTCTTACTCGTATTATGTTTGATGTGCTGTTGAGTGTCGAATTCTATACCTTTAGTTACTTCCTGAAACGCGAACATCGGATAAGCTAAAATAAAGCGTTCGAATAGAGCATCAAACATTTTAATAACTCTATCTATATCGGCATTATCACCTTTAACCACTTCGTTTTTTATATAATCCCA
>NZ_MUFK01000089.1:0-2834 GCF_001996085.1 Salinivibrio sp. PR5 | reverse complement strand
CTCCTAGTATGGAGGATGGCGAGACAAAGACAGCGGCACTGTTTGCGCGTTTAACGAAAAAGGCCAAGTGTTCGAATATAGCCATCAAGAAGGCAGTACCAAGAAAAACAAAGCCCAGCGAGATAAACCGCAGGGCTTTTTCTTAATGGATAGTTAAGAAAAATATAACATTAGAAGCCGTAAGAGGCCCCAAATACAAACGCGTTATTCACTAGGCTGTCACCACCCGCGTTTTCTGCACCATGTGCTTGACTGCGGAACTCAAAGTAAGGTTGAACACCTTTACGAGTCCACGTTGCGCGAAGCTCGTGGTCCATGGTTTCCGCTTCAATCATGTAAACGTTGTTGTAACTTAGCGTCACATCCTCATTCATCACGTAACCGATGCGGTTATCCATACGGTAATCTGTATCCGCATCTGCGTCTGTCGCATCAATATGCGCACGAGTACGGTTACTTAACGAGATGCCGCTGTCGAAGTTGTATCCAATCTTAACCAATGGACGGTACTGCACATTCTCGCCAGCAGAGAATAGGTGTTGGTAACCCGCGGCAACCCATAAATGATCGGTAAGATTAAATACCTGCTCACCACCCACAGTGATTGCTGGTGTGGTGTTACCTGCACCACCGTTTTCTGTTTCCAATTTACCTAACTGAATACCATCAAATTCGGTGTAAATCGTCAAGCCGCCGAATTGGTTATCAAAAGTATGCCCAGCTTCCAGTGTAGATGTAACGTCCGAACCATGAATTCGGCCATCATCGTGGAATTGAACATTACCTGTTACGTAAGAAGAACCAGCAAAAGCGCTAGAAGCGAAAGCGAGAGAAAGAGCACTCAGTGCAAAAAATTTTTTCATGATTACTGCCTTTATTTGTTCGCGTTATACGATAGTTTTGGAGGGCATCTCTTCCCTTTTATCGCAAACTTTGGAGTGTGCCTCCTTGGCGTTCGCAATATTGCTTCAATTAATTCGCGATGAAAAATAAAACGTTTTAAAAAAGTGATCTTGTTCAAACCGGCGCTTAAAACCTGATAAAAATACAGTAAATATAGTCACTTATCGTANGACGTAGATCACACTTAATTCCCCCGAAAAAACAAAGCCTCAACATGATGGATGTTGAGGCTTTGCCAACAATGAACATACAAGAATCGAGTTATTTCAAGCTAGTCACGCAGCTTGTGTTCGCGCCAGTAGCAGAGACAGAGCGGATAAACACTTCACCTTTCACATTTGGACAAGCACTGTCTGCGTAAGTTAGCCAGTTCTTACCGTCTAGAGAGTGGAAATTACGAGCGACATCCGCCATCACACTACGGTAATCAAAACACGGCGCACATTTAATAGACAGTTGTGGTAAAAAAATCAGCATTTGGGCTACCTACAAGACCATTGGCAGCGCTAGAAGCAATGCGCAACGCGAGTCTCATCGCTATCCAATCCCTCACACCTATTGATTTCACACATAGTTACACAACGGTGCGCTTTTACGCTTTACATCGATCGCGGGTCGATGAACACTGCTTGGCAGAGTATAATGACACCGATATCACGTAGAGTTAGTCACACATTATGAGCAATACCATCGCGAAAAAGCCGAGCCCCCTGTTTGAAATCCTGTTCAACGTTTTCATCCCCTCGATCATCCTGATGAAGTTGAGCGGCGATGAATACCTAGGGACAGCCACGGCACTGGTCGTCGCTTTGGCCTTTCCTCTCGCTTACGGCGGGATGGATCTGGTCCGTAACCAGAAATTCAATTTTATCGCAGCACTGGGTTTTATCAGCGTGTTACTGACAGGTGGGATTGGCCTACTCGAGCTCGATACCCGTTGGCTAGCCTTAAAAGAGGCGCTGATCCCCGGCCTTATCGGCTTGGCGGTGTTAGGGTCAACCTTTACCCGCTACCCGCTGATGCAGAAGTTAATTCTGAATGACACCGTGCTCAACCTCTCGTTGATCAATCAGCGTTTAAAAGAGAGCGGGCAATCCGCCGCCTTTGAGCGTTGTTTGATGTGGTCAAACTATCTGTTCGCCAGCACCTTTGTGTTCTCATCGGCGATGAACTACTTCCTTGCCACGTGGATTGTCACCAGCCCTGCCGGCACACCCGCGTTTAATGAAGAACTAGGCAAAATGACGCTGTATAGCTACCCGATGATTGCTATCCCAAGCATGTTGATGATGTTCGGCATCTTTTACTACATTTGGCGTCAGATACGCGCGATGACAGCGCTAGAAACAGAGCAAATCTTCCACTTAAAATAACAAGCGCCACGCGCGACATTTCAAAAGCGGATCAAAAAAGGGAGGATAGCCTCCTCCCTTTAATATCACTTCCACCCTTGACGCCACTTCTCGTCACTTTTGAGCTCACGCCAATCAATCGGATATTCTTTTTTCGACAGCACCGACTCGAGCACGCATAACACCACCACACCGTCTTCATCATACTCAACATCGGAGACCAAAAAGTGCTTCTCACGATTAATGGGTTTGACCGCCGTCCACTTGCTATTGCGTAACTTGGCTGGATTGATTTGGTTCACACTCACCCCGTTAGATACTGCATCGGTTAAAAATAACGATACCTAGTACGAGCGGGGTTCGGTTTGGTTCAGTGGTGGGGGTTGGTGTAACTCGTTCCCACGAGAGAGCGTGGGAACGAGAAAACTTTCTACATTAATTGACTAGAAATCTCTTGTAACACTGCTCTTGCTGCATTTTTACCATACAAAGAAAATCCTACTTCTTTTCCAGTAACATCTTTTAAAATTAGCAAATCAGAATCTATCCACATATCACGTTCTACAGTCTGTTCAGAGA
>NZ_MUFK01000088.1:0-2123 GCF_001996085.1 Salinivibrio sp. PR5 | reverse complement strand
CTTTTTACTCTTAATCTCTTGACGAGCTTACTTGCATTAAACACTAAGTGACGTTTGGTTTACTAACATCACTTAGCGAATGTTTTTCTTCAAAGTTATTACACTTGATATCTACTTCACGAGATAATATATCTGCGATTTTTGATGGTTCATAAAAGCTCGCTGACGGAATACGTATCAGTTTATGATGACCATAAAGCGCTTCATTTACGTACTGATCGCGTGCCTGTCTTTTCGTCCATTGATGCGTCGCATCATCTAATTCAATCACAGCGAGTATTCTTGTCGTTTTGTCAGTTATCACAAAATCCATACGCTTCGCCCATGTACGAGAGTTATGCCGGAAGTCGACGGGCTTAACGAGCGCCATAAGAGACACTTGGCTGTGAATGACATAATCAGAGGGAAGAGCCTTTTGGAGAGCAAAATAGAGTTTCTGCTCGTTTCTAGTCGCAAGATGTGATTGGCGTTTATGCTCAACCCTCTCAAATCGACGTTTATGCGGATTATCATCATCTATCTGATTATCAGCGTATTTTGAGCTCTCCGTTTCTTGACTAAGAGACGGCTCCTTTCTCTTCCACCGAGTATCCGTTGGTTGGCTATCCTTTGTAAACTTCCACACCAGATAGATAAAAACGATTAAAACACCAAGATATAACATTATCAATATTCCCTGATTGTGTGCCCAAGAAGCACACTCCATTGTGGTTTACTTAGATGACAACTCGTTGATTTTTTCCCTTGCTAACTCTTCTCATTCATCAAACAGGCCCACGGAGCCCAATTAGGTTTCCAAATGGATCAGCGACTTGGCACATAGATAGTCCATGCTCGATCGCTATTGGACCGCGGTATAACTCAGCGCCGATTGCCTTAAAGTGCTCTAGAGCGCTTAACAAGTCATCAACCAGCCAATACAGCACAGTTCCGCACTTACCATTGCGGACTTTTTCATCGGCTTGCACAATTTCCAACTGAAAACCATTTAAGTCGAGGGCGGTAAAATCAAAGTCTGGATAATACATAGGCGTTGCATTAGGGAAAGCCTTGCGATACCACTCTAGCCCTTCATTTACATTCGGTACATGTATAAGCAACGCAGATGGATAGACGGATATACCATTGGAAGAATCTTGTTTATTATTCATTGAAAGTGACTCGAAAAACTTCTCGATAAAAAATGAACTGTCGTAACCCAGTAATTCATCAAACCGTCTTAGCAATCAGCCGACGCCGCTATCGTTAGTGTGATTTAGGCTCAATTAACATGATCTTATATGTATCCCTAATCACACTGAAAGGGTGAAGCTTAATATCAACTATGGGTATCTCTATTTTTACACCATACGCTTCTCACACCAACACGCCTAAAGCCGACTGACTTACAGTTACGACTACTCGTACTGTTTGGCATGACATCAGTCAACACCACTTTAACACCTAAAGAAATAGCATCTTCAATTCGTGCTCGAAGTAGCGCAGTCTGACACCCTTTCGAACGATAACTTTCTTGTGTATACGCATTGGCGAGTATTACATATTCGCCCTCGATATAACTCGTTGCCCAAGCACATGGCTCACCGTTTATTTTCGCAACATAGCAACGAAACATTTCTGTACAGTAAAGCGGACGTTTCTTCTGCCAGATTTCGTTAGAACACTCTAAACCTGACGTTTTAAGTAGAGATAAAAAATCATCAACATTATCATGTGACCATCGTTCAACTGACACTTGCTGGGATTTATCTGCACACGTCACATAATCATTCGACTTCAGTTCGAGAAATTCATGCTCATATTCCGGCATAAAGTCACGATTTAATAACCATGTTGTCAGATCATTTGTTGTTGCCTGCGGTTCGACGGAGATTTCAGGGGGCAAGTTATGTGTGTAAAAACTCAGATAACTCTCTAAAGTCTCTATGCTAGAAAATTCATGGATGATTATCTGGTTATCATACTTACGTGTTTTGTCCACGAAGACAGAGCAACCTTCAGATTCAACCGAAAAAAGTTCACTGTCTAAATCAGTTGAGAGCGTTCGTTCATTATTAAAGTAAAAATAAACGTTATAGGCGTCTCTTACTTTTTTATCTTGCATCGTTCCCTCGATACTATAT
>NZ_MUFK01000087.1:0-2347 GCF_001996085.1 Salinivibrio sp. PR5 | reverse complement strand
CCTTTATTGATAATCAACATCACTTAGACACAACCTTGAATACAGAAGGTAACTATATCTAATCAATTAACTTTGACGCTAGTCTCTCTAAGTACCACTTTTAAGGTAACAGTATATACGCTTACTTATTGGCTGCTCTCGCGCTGAAAGAAGTGCCAGAGGCAGCTAATCGTTTATTAGCTATTTGGTGAAGTGTATCCCGTTGTTGTCGCTACGACTTCAAAACCACGCTTTGATACGATTGGTTTACTCATATCTGAGGCATCGATTATAAGATATTTAACCCGTTTCGATTTCGCTTCAGCGATGCGTTTGTTAAGGAGCAAACTATAATACCCATTACCGCGAAATTCTTCGATTGTGCTTCCGCCCCAAATACCTGCAAATGGACTGCTTCCATTAAACGTTAGCCAGCCAGAAGTGACTGGTTGATCGTTGACATACACTACATAAATGGACACTGAATCTGGAGAATTTTCTTTGAGACTCATTAGGTAGTTGTATTGCCAATCGAAGTCTCCACCCCAAACTTGTTCTTGAACCCTTATTGCGTCACGAATGCCTGTGCTGTCAGAAACCTCTGTGATCTGAGATTCATCAAAGGGCTCACCAATGGCCTTTGAAAGATCCAAAACCATAAATGATTCGGTATCTTCTTTTTCAAAACCATTAGCGAGTAATACACTGCCGATATTACTTGGATTATCGGTACTATATGTCTTCCACTCAAAGCATAAGTTGCGTTGGCTAAAGTATACTAGCTGCTCTTTAACTATTGATTCAGCAATATTTTCGTCAAAATCAAAGAAAGAAATATAACTACCACAACGATCTTTTGATACGAACTTCGTCAGATTATTATCTGACTCCTTTACACCATTAAACGAGGGAACAAGCTTTCGCTCAAACTCATTGTAGTCTCGCATTACATCCACTGTATTCATTTTATCCTCATTGATTGCTACCTTGCAGAAATACGCTAGTTATGAACTAATCAACACAATCAGGCATAGCATCCAACGTCTTTCCTAACCAAATTGAACTAATATAATGCCCATTTTTTCTTGCGTACTCGTYGAAAACACCAACCTCTTTAAAACCAAAGCGTTTATGCAAAGCTATTGATGCATCATTTGGCAACGCAATACCGGCCAGTGCGCGATGAACACCGCACGTGCTTATCGATGAGAATAACCGCTTATACAGCCTAGTCCCTAAGCCTTTGCCTTTCGCCTCTGGCGCTAAATACACTGTCACCTCGACCGTATCGTCAAAAGCAAAATTCACCCTATACGGTTGGGAGCATGCAAAACCACATACTAAGCCGTATTCTATCGCAACATAAAGCTGATGCTTCGTTCCACTTGAAAACTGCGAAAACCATTCTTGGCGATTCTCTACTGTGAACGGCTCTACCTCAAATCGAGCATTGGTATGTTCGATGTAAAAGTTAAAAATGTCGGTAATAGCCGATACATCTGTATGCTTGCCAGTCCTAATTTCCATGCAATATCCTTACTCTATATCGTCGATGTTCACCATCACTCGAATTATCAAGACGACACCGTCTAGCTCGGTACTGTTTTAGGAGAAAAAAGTTGAGCTCGCTAAACACCACTTTTCTCTTTATTCAGAGATTAATTACAAAAAATTGCCATTATTGCCTGTGAACGTGAGATGATGGTGAGCTTAGGTTCAATGCTCAAAGACGGCGTGATGTGGGATAGAGATCTCGCCAAAATTCAACGATTGACGACATGCTCGTTTGTTACGTGCGTATTTTATTGACTTCGGCATCATCAATTTCAATACCATTATCAATAAAATATTTCACTTGTTTAAACATATCGCTATCGTTGGTGAAATTTAAGCTATATATTGGTTTACCGATTGATAACGCATGTTCAATTTCCAATGATATCCAAGGTGATGTAAATGAATTGTCTGTATTCACGGAGTTTTTTGTTTGCAGAAATACAATACACCTTGATTGTTCAATTCGCTTTTTTAGCACCATTTTGGTGTAGTCACTTACTAGATTTCGCTTCAAAAAATCATTATCACTAGTCCAGTCACAGTAAACACTTAAATCATGATTATTAAGGCTCTGCTTAACCTGCCTTACTAAATCAGAGTCTTTATAGCTATGCGAGGCGTTGTTTCCTAAATCATTGAACTTATCATCCGAGCCGCGATCAGATCATCAACGCCTCAAACAGGTCACCGATGATGAGCAAAGCCAAGTATAAAATCAGCAATTGGAAGCAATACAATCAAGCACTGATTAATCGTGGTTCGATTACCTTTTGGGTTGATGACGCCGCTATCCAGACTTGGCACTGCAAAG
>NZ_MUFK01000086.1:0-3069 GCF_001996085.1 Salinivibrio sp. PR5 | reverse complement strand
AGATATTACCCATATTGACTTTTTATCAGAGAGTAAAAATAATGTAGCTACGCTGATTTCAGGTAAGGAACGCTCATTTTCAATGGATAAGCGTTATATCAAACGAGACGGTACTTTCGTTTGGGCTACCTTATCAGTGTCTGTCGTGTTGGATGAATGGGAGAACCCTAAATATTTTATTGCAGTTATTGAAGATATTGAGTCTCGGAAAATTATAGAGGATGAATTACGTGCTGCGAAAAAGTCTAGAGATGAACTACTTAGAGGTATGCAGTTAGCGTCTGATGCGGGGAGGATTTGTAACTGGTCGATGGATGTTACAACAGGCCAGCTCAAATGGGACGATAATATGTACCGGCTATACGGTGTTTCGCTTGGTAGTGAGGTTGATTATCAAGTCTGGCGTGACACACTTCATCCTGAGGACCGAGACATCGCGGTCCACGAAGTTGAAACGGCGCTTAACCAAAGCAAAGTATTTAATGCTGAGTTTCGGATAATTAATCCAACCACAAGAAAAACACATTGGGTTAAAGCGGCCGGTAATGTAGCGAAAGATAGCGATAGTGGAAAAGAAATATTATTTGGCATTAACCTTGATATTACTCAAGAACGAATGACGCAAGCGAAGCTTGAAAAAGAAAGTATTGCTGCTCATAAAGCCAATCAAGCCAAATCTCGATTTTTAGCTACTATGAGCCATGAGATTAGAACACCGATGAATGGCGTTATCGGTATGGTTGATTTGCTAAAAGAAACCGCGTTAAACAGAGAGCAGGCACAAATGGTCTCTACGATTCGTGATTCGTCGTTTTCACTCTTAGAGATTATTAATGATATTCTCGATTTCTCAAAAATTGAATCCGGACAAATGTCGCTTGACCCTACTGAAGTAAATATACTCAATTTGATCGAGAAAACACTTGAAGCTCTATGGGTGCATGCATACCAAAGCGATGTAAACCTCTATTTTATACATGATTATGCGACACCAGAATTTATCACATTGGATTCCGTTCGCGTTAGGCAAGTACTACTCAATTTACTTGGTAATGCAATTAAGTTTACCAGCTCGGAGAGAGAAGTCAGAGATGTGTTTATCAGGACATCCTACTGCCATGGTACCCAAAGACTTTCTGTCAGTATTCAAGATACCGGCGTCGGTATGACCGATGAGCAAATAGATAAACTGTTTAGTCCATTCACTCAAGCTGACAGCTCTACGACGCGTCGTTATGGTGGTACTGGGCTCGGTTTAAGTATCTCCAAATCCTTTGTCGATCTCATGAAGGGCAAGATCGACGTGACGAGCGACTTTGGCAATGGAAGTACCTTTACGGTTATTATTCCGGCACCTTATCCTAATGATGGTAATAGTCGCTACCATCATTACGATTTTTCTCATTTTTCCTTTGTTCTTTTTCTAGAAAAAAACAGCGCATATTCAACTTATCGCGAACATTTCAGTCAGCTAAATCCAGCTAACGTCTTAGACGGTGATAAGATTGAATGGGCCGAGTGGAAATGTGAGACCATGATTGCGGTCACAGCGAGTGAAGACTTTGTTAGCGACCATCCTGATATTCGTCGCATCGTATTGGGGGAGCCTCCCGTCGGTGCTGAAAGATATACTTACCCTGGCGCATATTGGCTGAGCCCTTGTCCGCTCAAACCGAGTGAGCTAGTTATAGCCGCAGCTATTATGTGTGGGCTAGAAAGTCCGGATGTAGACTGGAGCCAAGCGATTAGTAATGGAGATGCATTCGTAAATGCGAATCAATTTGATGCGAAACAGTGTGGAGCGATTCTTTGTGCAGAAGATCAACCGACCAACCAACTAGTACTGGCGAAACAACTGAGCCAACTCGGCTACCAACACGAAATGACGGCAAATGGTCGAGAAGCGTTAGAGAAGTGGCGTCAAGGTCACTATTCGCTTCTTATCACCGATTGCCATATGCCAGACATGGATGGTTTTGAGTTGACGTCAGAGATAAGACGTTTAGAAGCCGAAGAAGGTAAGCCACGAACGCTGATTATTGCTGTTACCGCGAATGCATTAGTCGGAGAAGCAGATCACTGTTTGCGAGCTGGGATGGATGACTATATTGCAAAGCCAGTAGAGCTAGAGACGTTAAAGCGTGTATTAGCGCTCAGGCTTAGAGGACGTTCACTACGTATAGATACCATGAAGCCTTCAATTGGCCAATCCAATCGAGGTATGGAAGATAGCACATCTCTCATCGATGATATTCAGTTGGAGAAAATCATTGGGAGTGATGATAATGAGATGAAGCGCGCCGTATTATCAATGTTTTGGCAGAGCTTGAGCGCTGACATGCAGGAGTTAGAGCAAGCCGTTAATGATCAAGATGAAGATAAGGTTAAGTCGCTTGCACATGGGGCAAGAGGCGCGGCAACATCAGGTGGTGCCATGGCGTTGAGCCAACTATTCCGGAATATTGAAAAAAATAGCGCAGATATTAAACACGTTAAAAAGGTCTTTACTGAGTTGCGAGCCATGGTATCCGCCCTTGAAACTGAGTTACGTAAAGATCGAATCATTGAATAATGCCACCATGCTACAGGCCGCTGAATGAGCCTATCCACGCTTTGAAGGTGGGTAAATGCATATAAGTATACGATTAAACCATTTACGATATATGAGCGTTTATTCATTGCTGACGACGAAACGCCTTTCTCTGGCTGCTTTTCAACCAATTGAATCAAAAAGAATAAAAGGGCTATTGACCTCTCGTTAAATTTCATTAAAGTACACCTTCGTTCGCGGCGCAGCCTGCGGACTATGGTGCTACCACGCATAACTGCGTTGCCCTGGTGGTGGAATTGGTAGACACAAGGGATTTAAAATCCCTCGGCGTTCGCGCTGTGCCGGTTCAAGTCCGGCCCGGGGCACCATAGCACTCTCGCTATCCTATCTCCTTTTACCTCTCAGGTTCTCCTCGCATCTCTTCGGTGCTCGTTGTCATATTTTGAAACGTTTAAATCTTATTCCCTTGCGCTGAGCAGGGTTGAATCATGGTAAATTTGTATAGAAATATAGAGAAA
>NZ_MUFK01000085.1:0-5851 GCF_001996085.1 Salinivibrio sp. PR5 | reverse complement strand
ATATTATTCTAAATCAATGGCTTAATTGTGGATTAAAAGACCAAATTATTACCAATGTTTAGATTGATTGGATTGTTTGCAAAATGATGTAACTACCACATTTTCGTTCATGACATGTTGACATAATGTTACTCTAGGCATCACATTTTTGATGATATCTTTTTCATCTGTTACAAACCTCACCCAGCCAATCTCAATAGAACGAGCTAGCTCACAGTCACCAGTCGAAATCACACGTAGCGTGATCAAATCATGAAATGAGCGGCTGGCCCCAATCAGCACAATCACTGCCAACGCCAGACCGCAAAACGCCGCAACCGAACACACAATAAAAAGGAGTGTGCAATGGGTGAACCTATTATCATTGATTGCGATCCGGGACACGATGATGCCATCGCGCTGGTGATGGCTTGTGCACTCGATCAGCTCACTATTAAGGCCATTACCACCTGTGCCGGCAATCAGACGCTGGATAAGACGCTTTACAACGCTAGACGGATCCTCACCTTATTAAATCGCCACGACATTCCTGTCGCAGGGGGAGCCCATAAGCCTCTGCTGCGTGACCTTGTGGTGGCGAATAATGTCCACGGTGAGTCAGGGCTTGATGGCCCTGAACTCCCTGCACCCGCGATGGACGCTCAACCCGATAATGCCATCAGTGTGATGGCACGCGTGTTAGAAGCTAGCCATCAACCGATAACCGTCGTCGCCACCGGTCCACTAACCAATGTCGCGCTGCTACTTGCGACTTATCCGCACCTCGCCAATCGCATCAAGCGTATCGTTCTCATGGGTGGAGGGACCACATTGGGGAATTGGACCCCCGCTGCCGAGTTTAATATTTATGTTGACCCTGAAGCCGCTCACCGTGTGTTTCATTCAGGGATCCCTATCACCATGTTTGGCTTGGATGTGACCCATCAAGCCTTGGTCAAAGATGCCGACGTTGCCACTATCCGCGCCATTGATAACCCCGTTGCACAGACAGTCGCGGGGTGGCTGGAATTCTTTATGCGTTATCACCGCGATCCCAAGTGGCAACTCGACGGGTCGCCCCTCCACGATCCTTGCACGATTGCTTGGCTTATCAAACCTGAGTTGTTCGATTGTGAATCCGTATGGGTAGATATAGAAACACAAGGCAAACTCACCACCGGAATGACTGTGGTTGATCGCTATCGAGTGACCGGTCATGCCGCTAACGCTGATGTGGCGATGAAGATCAACCGTGAAGGCTTTATCTCGTTACTGTGTGATTGTCTAACCCAATACAGCCAATAGGCGTACACAAAAAAGCGCGGCAATCGCCGCGCTGTCTATTCGGTATAAGTCATCATGGTCGCGCCAACCGCGCGCATCGACGACTAATATCGTGCCGTAACGCTCACGCCGCTAAAGGCGGTATAACCATTTAGCATGACATGATAACGACCCTTCTGGGTGCTCTGCACGGTGCACACTTCACTGTTACCATAGTTGTATGGACGACAGTCCCAGCTCGATAGCGTAGGTTTGGCGCCATAGCGAACATATAAGTCTGCATCACCCGACCCTCCGCTGATATTCACGCTAAGGCGCTGACCGGCTTCTACATCCACGTAGAAAAAGCGTTGCGCACCTTGCCCACCAGAGATGCCCGTGACCGGCTGACCATTTTTAAGCTTATCTTTAGGATCCGGCGTTGGACCACAATCTGGCTCACAGCTACTGTCAGCTTGGCTATAGAGCAATTTGTTAACCGTTCCGCGCGTGTCACTAATCTTACCCACACTGGCACGGTTGCTAATCAAGCTTGCTACTTGTGCAGGAGATAGGTTGCTGTTTTCTTGCAAATATAAAGCCGCCACGCCCGCAACATGAGGGGTAGCCATCGAAGTCCCGCTGATGGTGCGGTAGCCACCGTCATACCATGCTGACTTGATTTGAGAGCCCGGTGCGAACACATCGACACAGCTGCCCCAGTTTGAGAAGCTTGAGCGGCTATCGCTGCTGGTGGTAGAGCCCACAGTGACACCGCTTGGCTCACGGGCCGGTGAGCTGTTACATGCATCGGCATTGGAATTCCCTGCTGCCAACATAAAGCTCACACCCGATTGCACGGCACTGGCAACCGCTCTATCCAGTGCGGTTGATACACCGCCACCCAAGCTCATATTTGCCACTGACGGTCCACTGGCATTGGCTGCCACCCAGTCAACCCCGCCAATCACGCCGGACGTTGAACCTGAGCCGCTACAACTAAGGACTCTCACCCCAACGATGTCGACATTTTTGGCGACACCATATTGGCTTCCCCCGATAGTACCGGCCACATGGGTACCATGACCGTTACAGTCTGAGGCGTCATTGTCGTTATCAACAAAATCATAGCCAGAGCGAGCACGACCGCCGAATTCAACATGTGACGTTGTCACGCCAGTATCAATCACATACGCCGTCACACCTGTACCATCAAAGTTGGTACTGTAATTATTATCCAAAGGCAAGTTACGTTGATCAATGCGATCCAACCCCCAAACTGGATTGCTCTGGTTCGCGTTTGGGGTGATTACCGGGTCCAAGGAAATCGTTTTATCTTGTTCGATAAAATCAACTTGTGAATCCATGCGTAGCGCACGCAATTGCTCTGGTGTTAATTTGGCCACGAAACCACTCAGCGAGCGATCAAACACTTTCTCAACCTTAACCGCATGTTGGTTGACCATGCTGGAAACCGTTTGCTGTGTGAAGGTTTTTAACGCTTGTGGATCATCACTGAGTGTCATTGGTTGTTTAAACACCACAATGTATTGGTCCTCAATACCCTGCTTGTCTGATGCAACCACTAATGGAGCTAGCGTTTGCTGCTGAGCAATCGCTTGTTTACCGTCCTCTTGTTTTGCGAGCACAGAGGGTGAAGCAGTCACGAGTGCAGATGCGATACAGCAGCTAAGAACATGCTTTAACATATTGTATTCCTTACAATGGTTAAACGTAGAAAGTCATAATTGCCTACAAAAAACAACAAGCACGCTTATAAAGCTATGCATCAAAAAGCATTTTTTCTGCAGTGGGATTTGCTTTATTTGAGTAATCAATCAGCATTATTGACTATATTATNATATTATTATTTACAATTTATTTAACTTTTTGTTTACAATGCAAATTCGCACGCTCGATGCAGATCTTTATGTCTCACATGTCAGACAAATTAGATCTATTATTTTTGACATGATGCACAAATGAGATGAAATCTGACTCATTCTCGTATACAGAGAGTGAGCATTACCCAACAAAAAAGCCAGCGGCTAAGCGCTGGCGAAGAAAAAGGTAACAA
Source organism: Salinivibrio sp. PR5 (assembly GCF_001996085.1). Taxonomy (NCBI): domain Bacteria; kingdom Pseudomonadati; phylum Pseudomonadota; class Gammaproteobacteria; order Vibrionales; family Vibrionaceae; genus Salinivibrio; species Salinivibrio sp. PR5. The sequence continues at coordinate 2,532 of NZ_MUFK01000085.1, read as the reverse complement.
CTTGATTTAGAGAGGGTTAGTTTGGTTCTTCATGAATTAATACGCCGCCTTCGAGCGCGCCCACAAGAACATTGGGGACACTTGCGTCTTCAGACGTCACTGCAACACGTGTACCGGGACCAATCGCAGAGATAGGAGCTGCCATCATAAGAGGACCCAGCTCCTTGTCATAGCACAACTTCCATGATGGTGCAGCGGCGGCATGATCATTGGCATAGAGTCGACATTTGTTTCTGTCCGGATCAATTAAACAATCCAGCCCATACTCAATGTCATCATAAAAAAACGACCATTGATAATAGCCTGCATTAACACTGCAGGGCGTCTTGATAAAGCTTAAGGCCTCATTGGTGTCTTGAGTCAGCGTCAGGAAACGCTGCGCATCCGGCACCATCGCTAAATAGCCTAACGATTGTCCGTTAACATCGGTCACGGCGAGCTTTACTTCCTGCTCAACCATCGCGCGCTCATGATCGCCAATGTCTGGCAACATGGAATCGGGTTGTACTGAAAACGCCATTGTGTCGCTCCTTTGGTTGCTTCGCACCACTTTTAACAGTTATGTAACAACCAAAGATATAGATCAATTTCTCAGAAAAGTTTAGGCCGCTGCGCGGACAAACGATACTCCAAGCCATATCCTTCGAGACATCGCTCATTTCTCAAATAACGGCTTACACCTTGGTACAACAACGATTGCAGCCAATAAGAGACAGTATCCTGTCGCGCACAAAGCAATTAACAGCAGCAATGTCCAGTCTGCAACACCATTAAGCATGGAAAGTGATGAACCGGTTAGAGGTGGCGCACTGAGTGCAACAACAACACCAATGACACCACAAAAAAAGAGGGAACGCTTAGCGCTATCTAACGAAAACCGACGGAAAACGATCGCCGCCAGGACAGGCATAGCCACCAGTAATAGCAACCACATCCAGTAAGGAGAAAGAGAGTATAAGAATACAGTAAATACGGCATCAAGCGTCATGACGTGCACCTCCGTTATATTTTACCATCAAGCATTGCTTGATAGGCCGGTAGCAACATTTGCTCTTTCATTACCCAAGCCATCCAGGTTTCTTCTGTTGGACTAATAAAAGGAAACGAAGGCAGCAATGTCCCGCCATAGCCAAATTCGGCTAATATCGCTTTACCAAACCCCGTGATAAGTGGGCAGGATGTGTAACCATTAAATTCAGCCTCCAAGGGCTTATCGTTTAGATAACTAATAATATTGGCTTCAACAACCGGTACTTGCTTTTTCACACTCGCGGCCGTTTTCGATAGCGGAATACCGGTCACATCACCAACACCAAATACGTAAGGAAACCTTGGGTGCTGCAGCGTATATTGATCCGCCGCCATCCACTCGCCTTGATGAGGACCTTGGTCCCAAATAAGGTCGCTATGCTTAACCACATCAGGGGCACTCATTGGTGGGACAACGTGAATGTAATCATATTCTTCTTCTATCGTCTGGCCCGTGCCTAAAAGCGAGAAACGTGCTTTTTTATGCTCAGCATCAATTCCAATTAACTTCTTCTCGTCAGCAATCTCGACACCCTGCTCGCTAAAGCGTTTCATCACAAAGTCGTTATAAACAGGAATAGAGAACAAACGCTCTTTAAACGGTGTGGTAAAGCTCACATCAAACGCCTGACGGTGACCGCTTTGTTCAAGACGAGCAAGCGAGGTAAACGTCATTTTGAGTGGAGCACCTGCACACTTAATAGGTGTATCCGCCAATGTGAAAATGGCTTTGCCCTCTCCCTTATCCATAAACTGCTTAAAAGCCATATCAGTGGCTTGTGCACCTGCCGGACCGGGATAGACGCTCCCAATACCACGCTGACCCACGAGAGACTCCTCCATCCCCTCTATGAGGTGATAGTTCAACTGCGTACCCATAGCGACAACTAGTATGTCGAAGCTGAGCTTGACACCATCCTCGAGTTCAACTTGCTTCTCATGTGGCATCAGGGATACAGCATTCTGTTGATGCCAGCGAATACCTGTTGAGAGCCACTCCTCCGTCGTGGAGATAAGCTGTGACGCTTTCCAAAGGCCGGAAGCGACCAACGTTTGTCCAGGTTGATACAAGTGCTGTTTTCTTGCGCCTACTAGACTGATGTTTCTTGCCGGGAGACGCTGCGCTAATCGATTAGCGAGTGCGATACCTGCCGCGCCATTTCCCACAATGATAATCTTGGCTTGGCTTTGTGCGCGAGAAGGTACGCTGACAGGAAGCATGGTGAGGGCGCCGGCTCCCGCCAGTAATTTAAGAAAATGACGGCGTTYTGAAATAGAATTCGAACGTACCATAAGCTAACCAACATTAAGTAAGTAATAACTTAATTAGTAGTTAACAAATAATTTATGCGCAATATCTCCAAGCATAAATTTGAAACCAATAGGCTATTACCGCATCAGCCACCAGCGCATTAAGCGTTTGTACCAGCGGTTGTACGGCGGTTTGACTAAAAAGCTGGTGTCCCATTTATCGCGGGTGAGGACGGTTTTACTGTGGCTAAA
>NZ_MUFK01000084.1:0-3264 GCF_001996085.1 Salinivibrio sp. PR5 | reverse complement strand
ATATTATAATAGACAAAGTGCTGATGTTGGTAGTCTAAGACCTCATTGTTTTCTCCAGAGGTCATTATGCAAACACGGACTTTTAGCCTGACTTTAGCTATGGCTTTAATGATGTTTCCGCAAATTGCAGAAACGATTTACAGCCCGGCGCTCCCCGAACTTGCTTTACACTTTTCGGTTACTCCCGATATCGCTTCGCAAACCTTATCTAGCTACTTTGTTGCTTTTGCATTTGGCGTTGTTTTTTGGGGGAGAGCTTGTGATGTTATAGGTCGTCGGCTGAGTATGCTCGCTGGTTTGGGTGTCTATGCGATGGCGTGCTTGCTTGCCGTGTTTAGTTCTACTTTTAGCCTTGTTTTGTTGGCCAGAGTCATGGCTGCTTTTGGTGCCGCGGTTGGGTCAGTTGGCACGCAAACAATGATTAGAGATTGCTATAGTCGTACCCAATTGACGCGAATGTTCGCAGTGATGGGGATTGCCATTGCACTGAGCCCTGCGATTGGCGTGTTGGCTGGAGCGTTATTGGTAGGTTTTCTTGGTTATCAAGGCGTTTTTATTGGGCTGGCTATTACGTCTGTAGGACTTTTTCTTTACACCTATCAGTGCTTACCTGAGACCCGAAGGGCTGATAACTCTCTTCCTCCGATAGTACCGATTTTACGGCGCTTAATGATGGATGTTGATGTCTGGTTCAGTGCTGTCTTGGTGGCTGCATTTAACATTAATTTATTTGCTTACTACCAGCTTGCGCCTTTCTATTTTAGCGCTTTGCGTATCCCGCCCTCATTGTATGGCTACTCAGGTTGCATCTTAGCACTAGGGATAGGTATGGGAGCCATCGTGAATAAGAAGCTTTTAGCAAGAGGCTGGGTGTATAAGCCGTTACTTTTATTGTCTTGCCTCGTCTCTACCCTAGGAAGTATTGCGGTTTGGAGGCTAGAAACCAGTCCGTGGTTTGTGATGCCTATGATATTCGTTGTGATGGCGTATGGGATTGCGATCCCTAACATTCTCGCATACGCGCTTCGCCACTACGCTGATTGTGTCGGTACGGCTGGTGCCCTATTCGGTATGCTCTATTACGGGTTAATTGGTATTGGATTAGCAAGCGTAGGAGCAGAGCAAGCTCTGGGGATAAGTTTGACTGTCAGTAGTATAGTCGCGATGTACATTGGGTGGTGGCAGACAAAATCGGTCTGAACTGCGTTTTTAGGCGGGCACTGTCGCGACTAATCCGGTCAAGGTTTACTCACCGATATCCAAATTAATCTCATCGGCCCATGGCATGTCTGGCAAGGTGTCTAAGTTGGCTTCATAGCGGGACAGGGTAAATTGCCCGTTGTGATTGTTAACATCATAGATCTCAACCATTAACGCACAGGCAATGTACTCGATAGCTTCGTCGCGTGAATAGCCGGTCATACGCAGGCGCATCAAGGTTTCTGCTACCTTTTTAGGGTCTTGGTCGGCGATCTGGTTCTCAACCACTTCAATCAAGTTAGCGATACTGGTACTGGTTTCATCTTGCATGGTATTGCTCATTATGGGTGATAGTGACGTCATACTAGGGGATGCAAGCCTGAGAGGCACGGATTTTTTGTCAGCCTATGACGTCACTAACTTCATTTAGTTAACTCAATATGTTAATGATAACCATTATCGAAATGGTGTGGCGAATGAAAAGGATATAATCATGGTGAAAACACGTATCGAAAAAGACAGTATGGGTAATGTTGAGGTACCTGCTGATGCGCTGTACAAAGCACAAACACAGCGAGCCGTGAATAACTTTGCGGTCAGTGACCAGACGATGCCTGAGGATTTTATTCGCGCGTTAGCCATGGTGAAGCATGCAGCGGCAACGGCTAACGAAGAGCTGGGCTTACTGGATGGTAATATCGCACATGCGATTCGCCAAAGTGCCGAATCTATCATGGATGGTGAGCATTTAGCGCAGTTTCCCGTTGATGTGTTTCAGACTGGCTCAGGCACCAGTTCAAACATGAATATGAATGAAGTGCTGGCAACGTTAGCCTCTGAAAAGTGTGGTGAAACGGTCAGCCCCAACGATCATGTCAACATGAGTCAGAGTAGCAACGATTCTGTTCCTACGGCTATCCAGATCAGTGCCACATTAGGCTGTGAAAAAGCCTTACTTCCCGCGTTAGCGCATTTACGTGATGCGTTACAGGAAAAGAAACGCAAAGTCGGCCATATCGTGAAAACGGGTCGCACTCACTTGATGGATGCGATGCCTGTGACTCTTGGCCAAGAGCTAGATGCTTGGACTCAGCAGGTCGAACACGCGATGGTACAAATTACCCAAAGTCTATCATCGGTGCGCGCACTGGCTCAGGGTGGCACGGCAGTGGGAACGGGAATCAATGCTCATCCATTGTTTGCCGAGCGTTTTGTCAACGCAGTCTGTGCGTGCAGCCACTCGTCATTCACGGCGAGCGAGAATCCTTTTTTTGCTATTGGTAGCCAAGATGCGCTGGTGACATTGCACGGCCAGTTGAAGACAACCGCGGTTGCAGTTATGAAACTGAGTAACGATTTACGTTGGATGAACTCGGGCCCACTGGCCGGGCTTGGAGAAATTGAGCTAGAGGGGTTACAGCCCGGATCGTCTATTATGCCGGGGAAAGTGAATCCTGTTATTCCAGAATCTGCTGCTATGGTTGCGGCGCAAGTGATGGGCAACGACACTACCATCACGGTGGCGGGGCAATCGGGGAATTTTGAGCTGAACGTGATGTTGCCTGTGATTGCTGCCAACTTACTGCAAAGTATTCGTCTATTGGCGAATGCTGCTCATCTGCTAGCAGATAAAGCGGTGGCGACCTTTAAAGTGCGAGAAGATAACTTACAGTCAGCGCTAGCCCGTAACCCTATTTTAGTAACGGCGCTTAACCCAGTTGTGGGTTACCTTAAAGCCGCTGAAATTGCGAAGAAGGCGTATCAACAGGGCCGGCCTATCTTGGATGTCGCGGAGGAAGAAACGGATCTCGGCCGCGAGCATTTGTCGCAATTGCTTGATCCAGCCAAGCTCACCGAAGGCGGTATCGCTGAATAGAAGAGATTAGCGCTATGTGGCATCGGACGCGACGTAAAATACGTTTGCGTCCGTTTTTTATTCTTTAGCGTTTAAGTAGACTAAATTTTTATATTTTACTATCTTGCTTCTCAAGCTCTATAGCTACTTTCTGCCTAGTGAATTCTTTATAAAGTGAAGCTTTATCTTTTGGGTCGATATAATTGGGT
>NZ_MUFK01000083.1:0-3332 GCF_001996085.1 Salinivibrio sp. PR5 | reverse complement strand
CCTATTTTTCATTATTTATTTTCTGTTCGCAATATTTGTTACCCATATTTAAGGGTGTTTTTTTAAATATGCCCAAATTTTGAGTGGTTGCGACTGATTTCATCGACACTTGATAGTGTGACGTTTTAAGTGGTGGCTTTTTGTGCGTGAACAGTTGCGATAGTGAACATCTTGTGTAGAATGCTCCACTCTTAACGTAGAGGTGCGTTGTTTATAAGTAATGTGCACGAGGGTGATGCCAGTGACCGCACATGAAAGGAGCCAACGCCGAAGCCAGTAAGGCCATCATGCCGACTGTGCTGGGGCTGTTACCGAATAGGGGCAGCACTGCCATAGTAATTAGGACACACTATGGAGCGCTACTGTAGGAGGCAAGTTGTTTGCTGTGTGTTACCACGCCTTACCAGTCTTCGTTTCTGCAGTAGATCTCCAACCAATTGGTTGATATTGAGATCATGAACTTAACAGACTTTTCTTCATCCGCTTTATCGTTACTTCCACCCTTGCTGGCTTTGGGCCTTGCCATTGCAACACGCCGCGTGCTGTTGTCGCTAGGCATGGGGATTGTACTCGGTACCTTACTACTCGCTGACTTTTCCCTAGGAACATCGGCGCAATACCTTTTTGATGTGGTTGCCGGCCTATTTGTGGCTGACGGCAGCATTAATAGCTGGAATATGAGTATTCTTGCTTTCCTCGTATTGCTGGGAATGATCACCGCTTTATTGTCGCTCTCTGGAGGAACACGAGCGTTTGCAAATTGGGCACAGAGCCGAATTAAAAGCAAACGAGGAGCAAAATTACTGGCGGCTTTCTTGGGCGTATTTATTTTCGTAGATGACTATTTTAATAGCTTGGCGGTGGGGGCTGTTTCGCGCCCAGTGACCGATCGCTTCCATGTGTCTCGAGCCAAGCTGGCGTATATTCTCGATTCGACCGCCGCACCTATGTGTGTTATTACCCCCGCTTCGAGCTGGGGCGCTTATATCATTACCGTCATAGGCTCCATTTTAGTCGCACATGGGGTGACTGATTACACGCCGCTCGGCGCCTTTGTCACCATGATCCCGATGAACTTCTATGCAATCTTTGCGCTTCTGCTGGTTTTTGCAGTGATTTGGTTTCAGCTTGATATTGGCCCCATGCGTCAATTTGAATACCAAGCAAAAAAAGGCAGTCGCTTAGGGGATGAAAGCGACAATTGTGCCGATCTTTGTGATGATCTTGGGATTGAAGAGAGCGAGCACGGCACAGTTTCTGATCTGGTGTTACCGATTGTGGTCCTCGTTGTGGCGACCATCAGTGCGATGCTCTACACCGGCGCACAAGCGTTAGCGGGTGACGATGTATCCTTCTCAGTACTCGGTGCGTTTGAGAACACGGATGTAGGAATGTCGCTTCTGATGGGAGGCGCGGCTGGACTTATCGTTGCTTTAGCCATGACGATCAAACAGGGGATTGGTGCGTCTGCGATCAGCAAAACCTTATGGGTCGGAGCGAAATCCATGTTTGGGGCCATTCTTATTCTGCTGTTTGCATGGTCCATTGGCCATATCATTGGCGATTTGCAAACGGGTAAATATCTGTCTTCATTGGTGCAGGGCAATATGCCGTCTGAGCTACTCCCTGTTGTGCTCTTCTCACTCGCGGCAGTAATGGCATTTGCGACCGGTACCTCATGGGGAACCTTTGGTATCATGCTACCAATCGCCGGCGATTTGGCTGCGGCAACGGAGATTTCCTTGATGTTACCTATGCTGTCGGCGGTATTAGCCGGTGCGGTGTTTGGTGACCATTGTTCACCAATCTCAGATACCACTATCCTGTCATCCACAGGGGCACGCTGCGGGCATATTGATCATGTCTCGACACAGTTGCCTTATGCGATTGGTGGCGCTCTGGTGTCCGCGGTTGGCTTTTTGGTCCTGGGCTTTACCGCATCACTATGGTTGGCATTTGCCGCCACGACACTGGCCTTTGTCGCACTTTGTTTTGCGCTGCTGTGGCTAAAAAAGCGCCCATGCAAAGCCATGGCCTAATCTCGCTCGTGACTACCTCATAATAGGATTGAGCGCAAAGCCCCGCTGGTCGGGGCTTTCCTTTTTGATGAGATCCGGTAGCATGCTGGATTGATTTTAAGCCTGATGACCGAATAATCCGAGATAACAATGGCGCAGCTTTATTTTTATTACTCCGCAATGAATGCCGGTAAGTCGACAACACTTTTGCAATCAGCCTTTAATTATCAAGAGCGAGGCATGCAGCCCCTGTTATATACAGCGGCAATCGATGACCGATATGGTCAGGGAAAAATTAGCTCACGCATTGGTTTAGAGACAGAGGCGCACCTGTACCACAATGAAACCAATTTATTCGAACATGTTTCAGCCATTCAAGAACATGAAAAAGTAGACTGCCTGTTACTGGATGAAAGTCAGTTTCTCACCAAACAGCAAGTGCTTGAGTTAACTGATGTGGTCGATAAATTGCGTATTCCTGTGTTGTGTTATGGGTTGCGCACTGACTTTCGAGGAGAGCTATTTGAAGGCTCTCAATACTTACTCGCTTGGGCGGATAAGTTAGTAGAACTAAAAACGGTTTGTCATTGTGGTCGAAAAGCCAATCGAGTGATCCGCCAAGATGCAAAAGGCAATGCGATTGCTGATGGCGATCAAGTCGTGATCGGTGGCAACGAGCGTTATGTGTCGGTGTGCCGGTTGCACTATAAAGAAGCACTTGGCTTGCTATGAGCATGTTCTGCGATGGGCGAGTGTCTCGATAAGATAGAGCGCGCCGAGTACGAAAAAAAGCGAACGCATTGCGCTCGCTTTTTCCTTTGTAACCGTCGCGAATAACGCGTTGTTATTTCGCTGCTTCTTGTTCAACAGGGACGATTTGGCTCGCATGGTAGCCTTTCGGTCCTTCTTGAACCTCGTAGCTGACGGTCTGACCCGCTTTCAATGTCCTGTATCCATCCATTTGGATTGTAGAGTAATGCGCAAAAACGTCGCCTTCTCCTTCTTCAGGACAAATAAAGCCGAATCCCTTGGCGTTGTTAAACCATTTTACTGTACCAGTTTCCATGCGAAACATCCCTCTTGCATCAAACTTTTGCATACCTTGCAATAAACTAAGTGCCCACTCATGACCTCTGCGCTAGCACGCATCAGACAGCATTTGCTCAAGATGGTGAGCGTGTGATCAAAAAGTGGTTAGTTTATCTACCACAACTCACACTGTAGTAGATACTTTTAGGCAGTCAAGTATCGATAATAACTTATAACAACATTTTCATAGTAATCCGAAAAAGTGTGAGAGAATGAGAATAAATG
>NZ_MUFK01000082.1:0-3381 GCF_001996085.1 Salinivibrio sp. PR5 | reverse complement strand
TGCCAAAACCGTAGGCAGGATAACGCTCTGCTGCGTCCTGCAACGTCGCGATAACCTCATCATCCCGATGCGGATCGGGTCGGTAACGATAGACTGAGTCGCTAATGCCAACTACGCGGCAGGCCATTCGCAAACTGGCCTGATAGTGTTTGCGAGCGTAATCGACAAGCTCGCGCTTAACCGCTGGCCCTACAGCTTTTTTTCCAGAATATCTTTAACGATACGGTGTTCAAGGCTTAGGTCGGCAAACATTTGCTTGAGCCTCCGATTCTCATCCTCAAGCTCTTTAAGCCGTTTAACATCTGACGCTTCCATCCCACCATACTTGGACTTCCAGTTGTAGTATGTTGCATCAGAGATGCCATATTCGCGACAGACTTCGTTGACCTTTCGGCCTGCTTCGACTTCCTTCAAGATATTTACGATTTGTGTTTCTGTGTAGCGTGATTTTTTCATCATGCGTTCTCCGTTTGTTTCAGTGTAAACGGAAAAACTCTAATTGCTAATGACCAGTTTTTTGGGGAGGGTTACACCCCCTCTTAAAGATCTACCACACTGAGGTGCGGCCTTTAATACCGGAGGTAACCATGTCTACTCAATTCTTTTGTGGCGTTGATCTCGCCAAGCACCATTTTCTCTTCACGCGGTGGACGACCACGGAAAAGTCATTCTCCATAAATCTGTTTCACGCGCTAAGCTATTAACTCGTTCCCACGCTCCTGCGTGGGAACGGGAAGTAATATCTAATGGCCCTGTCACGGCAGGCAGCGGTGAGTCACAGTAACAGACCTTCTATATGTGTTTGCCGTAAGCAATGACTTAATGGCGGAAATGACAGAACGAAGTAGACGACTTTGCTGTTCGAGAGCATTGGCTGCTGGCGCAGCCAAAAAATGCTATTGCCTATTGACCGGAGGAGGGCTCATATGTGTTATATTTTTAATGGCAACCACAGTACTGATAAGGAACGCCACTTCGACAAAAACACTTTCTCAATGCTTTCCCTGTAACCAAGCATTTTAAACTTAATATTGCACCATTCTCATCCACTGGCCCCTCTGGATTGTCCCAGACGATATATGGTCTATCACTAATTTTGTCGATAAATGCTTCAGGCGGATATGGATTCGCTACAATAATAACACAATCTTTTGGAAGAGAATCGACGATTTTATCTAGCTCAGGTCTATCGCATTCGAAGTAAGATATACCAATGAATAAGCAATACTCACTGTCTTTTAGCTTGCCTTCAAACCACTGGTTAGCAGGGGCGACCCATTGATATGAAGCATATTTATTAGCTTCATTTGGCACGATACATAGAGCTTGTCTCCTTGGAGACATAAGCTCATGCTCCTCAAGCCTGATGATTCCAGTATCGTTCAGATCAACAAAGTTGTTCAAAGGATAGTGAGGAGTATAACAAATGCTATTAGGCGTAATTTCAAAATCCACAGACCCGTGTGGTTTAACCAATGGAATACCATAACCATGATGGTTAACTTGAAGAGAGTAGTACTCTCGATTTAAGCGGTCTAAAGCTGTTTCAAGCAATAAATCATAATTCAACGAGAATGCTGCTGTAATCTCATCTCGGTGTAATTTCAACCATCGAAACCAAGCCCAATCAGTTGAAAATAACTCGCGCTGCCGTTGGCTATACATTGAAAAAGCTATTGTCAAAAAATGCCTAGATTCRAGGGCTGTTTTGAAGCTGTCCAAACCAATGCTGTTACAGTAACTCTCGTCTAAGGCTAATTTAAATACATCAAAGTGGGGTTTCTCTGAATTTAATTTATACAGAGTTTCTAATCTATGTAGACTAGCTAAGAACGCTTCACCTGTTGAAGGGCAAGTAACATCCCACGTAATCGGCTCCTGAGAATTAAGCTCGTTTACTAATCCAGAAAAATAGCCAAAGCTAATAGAAAAACCATTACCGACGACTAAAGAAACTCTAGACATACTGACCTCAAAAAAATATAACGAATGGCATGGATTCCCCCTCTTGAAGATCTGCCACACTTAGGTGAAGCCTTTGGTAACGGAGGTAACCATGTCTGCTCAGTTCTTTTGTGGCGTTGATCTCGCCAAGCACCATTTTTCTCTTCACGCGGCGGACGACCACGGAAAAGTCATTCTCCATAACTCGTTCCCACGCTCCTGCGTGGGAACGGGAAGTAATGTCTAATGGCCCTGTCACATGATTGGCAGGCAGCGGTGAGACCGCAGTAAGAGACCTTCTATATGTGTTTGCCGTAAGCAATGACTTAATGGCGGAAATGACAGAGCGAAGTAGACGACTTTGTTGTTCGAGAGCATTGGCTGCTGCGCAGCCAAAAAAATGCTATTGCCTATTGACCGGAGAAGGGCTCATATGTGTTAGGCAACAACTTCGTTAGTTTAACGAGAAACCAACACCACAATTGTTCATTATCATGCCACCACAGCTAATATTGGTTCCATCATCTCCACGTATAAACAATTCCGTCTTACTTCCCTCAATTCTGTAACGATCTATTCTCATGTTGATTTTTTCGACAATAATGCCGTCAGAATCAGAAACCCTTAACTTGAGTGAGACATTTCGCTGATTGTCGCGAACAATGAGAGTGCCGCCAACTGCCTCAAAATCCCAGTTACCTGAGTTAACACGCCATTCATTGTCGATAATTTGTAAACTTAATTCTCCTCGACTATTGAAAAACGTTGCACTAAAACGGGCAGGCGCACCATCCTCCTCTGCTGGTTTAACTTGAATTACAGGATAACCTTTAACTTCAAGCGGAATAGGTGTGTTAGTTATTGATGCACCTCCAATAACAAATTTCGGGGTTGAGGCTAACAACTGAAACATTTCAGAAGCGTAATTGCTTTTAATACTTGCCGGCTTTTTACTCGCCAATTTTATTGACTCTTTCGATAAAAACTTGCGAGTTACTTTTGCATGACAATGGGAGCAGAGTAAAACAATTTTATCTGGATCATGCTCTTTTGCTTCAGAAAACTCAGGGTCGACATGCTCATACTCAACAATAGCAGTCCCGCAAACTACGCAACCATAACCACATTTCTGGCGCACTTTTCGCTTAACATCTTCGGGTATATACCGACTTAACCCATGTTTGTTCTTATCTGACATGTTTTCCACTGTCTCCATTGATGCCTAACGCCCATATTAAAGGGAAAATTGTTTTTAGCGCGAAGCGCGTTAATTTGTCCAGCCGCTTGCGGCGGCTTTGAATGCCTTGTTAATGGTCTCATTCAGAATGTACAACGACCATCTCCCCTTTTTCATTTCTTTCCATTACTATGCGCCCAACATAACACTGTGCAATTGGTGAAAGAACTCTTAAAAACTCAGTTAGTCTCAATAAATAC
>NZ_MUFK01000081.1:0-3400 GCF_001996085.1 Salinivibrio sp. PR5 | reverse complement strand
TATGAGTATAATTCACCTTAGACAAATAAATGCTTATCTCGAAGAAAATTATCGAGATCTAATTGATCTCGATGACGTTAAAGACAAAAGTAATAATGAAAAAGAACAGATCTTTAGAACTCGTTCTCTTGCTGCATATGCTTTAAAGACCCAAGCAGAAATTGAATTCGAAGTTTCTGCTAGATATGTGACAGATGGGTTTAAGGATAACGGGCTAGATGCTGTTTACTATAGTAGAGTTGATCGAGTTTTATATCTCGTTCAATCGAAATGGAATCAGGATGGTGGAGGTAGCGTTAGTGTAGGAGATACACAGAAATTTTTGCAGGGTTTTAAGGATCTTATAAATGCAAGATTTGAACGCTTTAACGATAAAATAAACAACAAAAAGCCGGAAATAGATCAAGCTTTAAATGATGCACAAACTCGTATAGTTATGGTCTTATGTTATACAGGTACTCAGCCACTGAGCTCGGAAGTTGAAACAATTATCCATGATGTTACAACCGAAATTAATGATACAACTGAAATTTTGACCTTCAAGACGCTGAGACAAAGTAATATATATAGTGCAGTTGCTAGAGGAGCAGAAGCTCAGCCTATTGATTTAGAGCTTGCGCTGCACTCGTGGGGACAAGTTAGAGAACCCTATATGGCTTTTTACGGTCAAGTTTCTGCAAGTGAAGTAGCTATATGGTGGCATGATCATTTTCCTCAAATATTCTCACCAAATATCCGTATTTATCTTGGAAATACTGAGATAAACGAAGGTATTACCGAAACTGTATTAACATCGCCTGAAAACCTTTGGTATTTTAACAATGGGATAACAGCTCTTTGCGCTAATGTGGGTAGGAAGCCTATTGGAGGAAGTGGAAGAGATATGGGTGTTTTCGAGTGTAGCGATTTTAAAATTGTGAACGGGGCTCAAACAGTTGGCTCTATAGCTGCAGCATTCGATAAGCAGCCAGATGCAGTACAAAATGCAAAAGTTCCTATAAGAATAATTTCATTGTCTGATACGCCGGAAGATTTTGGTAAAGAAATAACTAGAAATAATAATACGCAAAATCGTATAGATCGCAGGGATTTCGTTGCCCTTGATACAAACCAAGAGCGGATAAGAAATGAGCTACTGTTGGAGAATGTTGGATACGTTTATAAGTCTGGAGATTCTTTGCCAATCGGGATAGATGGATTTGATTTAGTTCAAGCAACTATATCCCTGGCATGTTCTCATAACGACWATACTTATGCTGTTCAGGCAAAACGTGAAATTGGTCGTCTATGGGATGACATATCCAAGGCTCCTTACAGAGCATTGTTTAATGACAGCGTTAATGGTCCGAATCTATGGCGTAAAGTTCTAATATCTAGAGTGATAGATAGTAGGGTTGWGGAGCTCCATCAGAATTCAGAAGGGCGAGCTAGACTTTGTGCTATTCATGGGAATAGGTTGATCATGTTTCTTGTTTTCCAAAACGTAAATTCCTCTATTTTTAGTGGTATTGGAGAGTTATCTACTAGCGAAGAGGATCATATAAGAAATTTAACAAATGAAATCTATCATAAAACGTTCTCTGTTATCGAAGAGGATTATCCAGATGCATACCCTGCAAGTCTATTTAAAAACCAGAAAAAATGTCGCCATGTGGTAGAACGTGTTCTAGCGAGTTAGTTGTAATAATTTGTCTCGTTCCCACGCTCCCGCGTGGGAATGCATATCTAGCTTTTATTCAAATACAAACAGCACCATCACGAGTGTAACATTACGCTGCCTAGAGCATTGAATCAGCTTGTTCGCTAAAGGTATTGTCGCTGTCCACGAATGTTAGAACAGAGATCAAGTGCCGTTCGGTGATTTCGTTGCGGATTGTGCCCATGATTCAAAATCCATATGCATTACCATGCATGGGCGTGGGAGCGAGTTAAAAAATAAGAGACGAGACATGTTATTTTTCATCAAATATAATTGGAGTTTTTTGTGCCTGAGTTAAAACCTCTAGATGGAATTAGTTCGAAAAGCAATTTGATATATTGGGGTAGGGTTTTAAGTAATATTGAGAATGAAATTGAAACGAGCAAAGAGTACGAAATGAATCTGGATGAAGCTCTATGCTATCCTCTATGGTTATTAGCTGCCTCCGAGTATGTTTTTTCTTTGATTCGTAGAAAGATAGGAATAATTTGTGACAAAGGTCAATCGTTAGATTATCCATATGGAAAATTAGTTAAGGAATCCCAATGCCTTCTTAGCACGGTTGCTCACGAGTATGTGAAAGAATTCGAGATTATACGAAATACGATCATTCATAAAGGCTTTCCAAATGCGTTTTCTACTACAATGAAAAAAATCAAAGACAATGAGGAAGAAAGCTATGAAGAAATCCAGCATTCAATGAGAACGCCAAGTTTTTATTTGAGAGCAAGAAAAATGATAGAGGCTATCAAGTATGAAATTGGTTGATGGTGATAATAATGGGAATTTTTTTAGTTTTTTACTCATAGTATATCAGACCGTAAGCGCATATTTTGTCAGTTTTTTCACATTGCATTAATGATGTGATATTTTGGTTGGATCCATTCTGTTTATGTTGTTTTATAAAATGGAGAAAATAATGAAGGGAGTTTTAGTGCCATTGTTGGCTTTATTTTTGACAGGCTGTGCCGGATTTGGTCAGGTCGAGCGTGTTGATGATTTATCTTTGACGCAGATAAAAGCGATGAATGAAATCGAAATCATCCAAAACCCTAGTTCTTTAAAGTATGTCTCTAAAGGAAAAATAAAAGGTATTTCTTGCAAAGGATCAGCATTTAGTGGAGATACTTCAGAACAAGCAGCGATGACTCAATTGAAGATAAAGGCTGTTCAGCTAGGAGCCAATGCTGTATTGTATCCTACTTGCTCTCAGGATGCGTCAGTAGATTGGGGTAATAACTGTTGGGAGTCTTGGGTCTGTATCGGTGAAGCTGCGTTTCTTGAATAGCTTATACATAAATATAATTTTCCTCATGTTTCCAGTGCTGGGTGTCATGAAAGTTAGTCTGCACTATATATTTTAAGGATATGAATCAATGAAGCATTTTTTGATTTTTGGCTTTGTTTTTATTTTGTTCGGGTGTTCATCTCCTGGTCCGATGCAAACACCTCAGGGTCCAATAAGCACACCGGCTTTTGAACCAATAGTACTTGATATGATTAAAGACGGTTCAGAGAAAGTTTTGTTTAAAGAATATACAACACTATATGAAGATAAAGATCTAAAGTCATGGGGAGTATTCTTCATTACCGAACATGGTGCATACATGGCAAATTGGAATTCATCGGAATACAAATATTACTTATCCTATAAATTGCCTATTGAAAAGCTATCTGATATCTCTGAACAGACTGTAGAAC
>NZ_MUFK01000080.1:0-4197 GCF_001996085.1 Salinivibrio sp. PR5 | reverse complement strand
GCGCCAAACTGCTGCGAAGTTGCTTGAACTGAAGTAACGAATTATTCCTTTAATATTAAAATTTAGGTAAAAAATGACATCTAAAACTTTTTTAGTTACCGGTGGAGCAGGTTTTATTGGCTCTGCTGTCGTACGCGAGCTTATCGATAATACATCACATACAGTAATAAATGTCGACAAATTAACTTACGCAGGTAATCTTGAATCGTTAGTAAATGTACAAGATAACTCTCGGTATCACTTTGTCCAAGCAGATATCTGCGATGCAGAAAAAATGGCTCAGGTGTTTGCTCATTTTAATCCCGATGTGGTAATGCACTTAGCGGCAGAAAGCCATGTTGACCGTTCCATTGACGGTCCCGCTGATTTTATTCAAACGAATATTCTAGGGACTTACACCTTGTTGGAAGCAGCACGCACCTATTGGTCAGCGTTATCGACAGAGCAAAAGTCGCAGTTTCGTTTTCACCATATTTCGACCGATGAAGTCTACGGCGACTTACACGGAACGGATGACTTGTTCACTGAAACGACACCTTATTCGCCTAGCTCACCGTATTCCGCGAGTAAGGCGAGCAGCGATCATTTAGTACGAGCTTGGCAGCGTACTTTTGGATTACCGACCCTTGTAACCAATTGTAGTAACAACTATGGTCCATACCATTTTCCAGAAAAACTGATCCCCTTAGTTATTATTAATGCACTAGAAGGTAAGCCACTACCTGTTTATGGCGATGGTCAACAAGTCCGTGATTGGCTGTTTGTAGAAGACCATGCTCGCGCCCTGATAAAAGTTGCTACCGAAGGAAAGGTTGGTGAAACTTATAATATAGGCGGCCACAATGAACAAACTAACCTTCACGTTGTAGAAAGCATTTGCGATCTTATTGATGAATTTTTACCGATTGAACATTCTCGTCGCGATCTTATTACCTTTGTTAAAGATCGTCCTGGTCATGATGTACGCTATGCGATTGATGCCAGTAAAATCGCGCGCGAGTTAGGTTGGGAACCACAAGAAACCTTTGCATCAGGCCTACGTAAAACCGTTATTTGGTATTTAGAAAATCGACAATGGTGGCAGCGTGTTCGTGATGGTAGCTACGCCGGTGAGCGTTTGGGAGTGCACTCGTGAAAATTTTAATAACCGGCGGTAGTGGTCAAGTTGGGTTTGAACTACAACGTGTACTTAGTGTATTTGGAGAGTGTATTGCACCTACACCAGACCAATTAGATCTCGCTGATCAACAGGCCGTGTCGACTTATTTAGAGTCCCTAAAGCCTTCGATGATCGTCAACGCCGCGGCCTATACAGCGGTAGACAAAGCGGAGAGCGAGCCTGAGCTTGCAGAACGTTTGAATGCAAAGTTACCCGAGCAACTAGCCTCTTATTGCGCAAAGCATGATATTTGGCTGATTCATTACTCGACTGACTATGTATATGATGGCAGTGGTGAAGAAGCCAGACCAGAAGATCATCCGACCGCGCCATTATCTATTTATGGCGCTAGCAAATTACGAGGTGATCAGGCTATAGCGCGCAGTGGTACAGCATATTATATTTTCCGGACATCATGGGTTTATGGCGCACGTGGCAATAATTTCGTTAAAACTATGCTGCGTTTGGGACGCGAGAAGGCATCATTAAATATCGTTAATGATCAAATTGGTGCACCGACTTCAGCGCGCCTTATTGCGCAGGTTACGGCACAAGCACTTGCACAGCGCGCTAATGATAAAGTGGGCGTTTATCATTTAACCACTTCAGGTTCATGCAGCTGGCAGCAATTCGCTCAAGAAATCTTTACGCAAGCTGAACAATTAAAAATACCATTATCTATAACACCGAGAGCTGTAGAAGGAATACCAACGTCCAGTTATCCTACACCGGCTCAACGACCTTTAAATAGTCGCTTAAAATTAGAAAAAATAGAAAAAGCATTTCAATTGACTTTACCAGATTGGAAAAGTCAACTACGTCTAGTGATGGCTGAAATTAGAGAGTGTCAAGGCTAAATTATGGAAAATCAAAAAAAAGTAATACAGAACTCACCACACAATACCAAAGGGATAATTCTTGCTGGGGGAAGTGGAACACGTTTACATCCTATAACACTTGGTGTGTCTAAACAGCTTCTTCCGATTTATGACAAACCAATGATTTATTTTCCCATCTCTGTATTAATGCTGGCGGGTATTAAAGACATCCTAATTATATCGACGCCGGAAGACTTACCGAACTTTAAAAAATTACTTGGTTCTGGAGAAGATTTTGGTGTTAACTTTGAGTATGCAGAGCAACCAAGCCCGGATGGCTTAGCGCAAGCATTTATTATCGGCGAGTCATTTATTGGCGACTCTAATGTTTGTTTAGTGTTAGGTGATAATATTTTTCATGGACAACACTTTAGTGAAATGCTAATTAAAGCAGCTTCTCAGCCTGAGGGGGCGACAGTATTTGGATATCTCGTAAAAGATCCTGAACGGTTCGGCGTAGTAGAGTTTGATGAATACGATAATGCGATAAGTATCGAAGAAAAACCTACACAGCCTAAAAGTGATTATGCAGTGACCGGGCTCTATTTTTACGATAACCAAGTGGTAGACATTGCTAAACAAGTTAAGCCTAGTGAACGTGGTGAATTAGAGATTACTTCTGTTAACAATGCTTATCTTGAACGTAAAAAATTGCGTGTACAAAAACTAGGACGTGGTTTTGCGTGGTTAGATACCGGTACACACGATAGCCTGATTGACGCTTCACAATATGTACAAACCGTTGAACATCGTCAAGGTTTGAAAATTGCTTGTCTAGAAGAAATTGCTTGGCGCAATGGCTGGTTAACGTCCGAACAACTTAATCAACGCGGTCATAAATTGCATAAAACAGATTATGGCCAATATATGTTGAATCTAGTTAAGCAAGAGCAGCTCAATGTTGTTCGTCAAGAACCACAACAAATTACAGAAGAGAAAGCAGAGGGCGCCACACTATGAAATATGAAAAATTAGCGATCCCCGATGTTGTATTGCTGACGCCTCAAATTTTTGGTGATGAGCGCGGCTTTTTTCTTGAAACCTTTCGGCAAAGCGAATTTGAGCAGCACTGTGGTCCTTACCAGTTTGTTCAAGACAACCATAGTAAATCAAAGCATGGCATCTTACGTGGCTTGCATTACCAGCTAGAAAAGCCACAAGGTAAACTTGTTAGAGTTACACAGGGTGAAGTGTTTGATGTTGCTGTAGATATGCGTAAAAGTAGTCCAACTTTTGGCAAATGGGTTGGTGTGACACTCAACGCCGATAATAAACAAATGCTATGGATTCCACCAGGATTTGCACACGGCTTTTATGTCACCAGCGACGAAGCAGAATTTCAATATAAATGTACCGATTACTATAACCCCGGGGATGAGTATTCGCTACTATGGAATGATGCTCAAGTCGGTATTGAATGGCCAGAAATGCAGAAGCAGCCTCAGTTGGCAATAAAGGATAAACAAGGCTATAGATTTGTAGATTGCCCTAAGTTTAGTTGAGTACTAAATCGTGTTTTTTAAAAAAAAATGCAGACAAACCGCAGTTGTTGTTCATATCTATCATTGGGACGTTTGGCAAGAAATTGCGAAATATCTCAAGCAACAGAGGGGTGAATATACTCTTTATATCAGTCTCGATATAGCTATATCCGAGGAGAAAATACAACAGATAAAAATAGCATTTCCAAAAGCCCAAATGCGGTTGGTGCCGAATAAAGGTATGGATATACTGCCATTTCTTAGCTTTATCCCTGAGCTAATTAAAAGAGGTTATCAACAAGTACTGAAGTTGCACACAAAAAAGGGTACTACTGAGTTTGGTGATATTTGGCGAAAAAGTGTCTTGGATAGTTTACTGAGTGACTGTGATAGCATTGCTCACGCAGAGGCTGCTTTCAAGGCTAATCCGGATCTTAAGCTATTAGGTCCTGCTGCTTTTTTCCTTTCGGGTAAGAAATTGATGCTGGACAATCAGCCGACATTAGAATGGCTATGTGAAGCAATTTCAGAGACTTCTATACCTAGAGAAGATTGGGGCTTTTTTGCTGGTAGTATGTTTTGGTCGCGACCTCAAACATGGAAAGCTTTGGCCAAATGGGCTAAAGAAAATAAAGATCTATTTTGTGATACGTATGCTCAGGATGGACTAATTGTGCAT